>NZ_FYDU01000013.1:0-219123 GCF_900187575.1 Pseudomonas sp. Irchel 3A5
TCAACTTCATCGAAGCCTCTTCTGCGCCAACTGAATCGTCCAACTCATTGATTATCAAGGAGTTTTTCGTTCTGCCTGCGCCAGAAGAGGTGCGAATTATAGAGAGATCTGAGAGGCCGTCAACCCCCAGATTCCAGTTTTTCCAAAAAAGCTATAAATGCCCTTCCTATATAAAGAAGAACACCTTGCCCTGTGCATTATATTGCGCAACGCGATCTTCTTAAGCATCATATAGCCTTTGAACCAACTGCCCGCTGACTGGAACACCCTCCCGATGAGCAACAACCTGCGCCCTCTTTCCCACACGCTATTCCCTATCGGACTACTGCTTATTGCCATGGCATCCATCCAGACCGGGGCCTCAATGGCGAAGACGCTGTTTCCTTTAGTAGGCGCGCAGGGCACGACTTCTTTAAGGCTGATCTTCGCCAGCATCATTTTGCTGCTGGTACTCCGCCCGTGGCGTGCCAGATTCACTGCGAAGTCATTGCGAACAGTCCTGTTCTACGGCATAGCGCTGGGCGGTATGAACTTCCTCTTCTATATGTCATTGCGCAGCGTCCCGCTGGGGATTGCCGTAGCCCTGGAGTTCACCGGGCCGCTGGCTGTTGCTTTGTTTGGTTCACGCAGGCCACTCGACTTCGTCTGGATCGCGCTCGCCGTAACAGGATTATTGCTGCTTATCCCGACCGGCACAGAAAGCGCCAGCCTGGATATGACCGGGGTGGCTTATGCGCTGGGTGCCGGGGTCTGCTGGGCAGGCTACATCCTGTTCGGACAGAAAGCGGGCGAAGACAACGGCATTCAGACTGCAGCACTGGGCGTACTCATTGCCGCCCTGTTCATTGCACCGATCGGTGCTGTGCATGCTGGCTGGGCGCTCTTCGATATTGGTCTGATTCCTACCGCCATCGGCGTCGCCATCTTGTCCACCGCCCTCCCCTATAGCCTGGAAATGGTCGCGCTGACCCGAATGCCTACCCGGACATTCGGAACCCTCGCCAGCCTGGAGCCAGCATTCGGAGCGTTATCAGGCATGCTTTTTCTTCACGAGAACCTGACCCTCACTCAATGGCTGGCCATTGGCGCAATTATTCTGGCCTCCGCAGGCGCGACGCTTACAGCACGGCGTGAAACCGCACAGCTGGTCCCTGCCGACTGAGCCTCCCCTTCTCAAATATGAGATGTCACTGGCGTTTTTAGCGATGTTAAGCCATGTTTAGGGCATGGCAACGCCGCGGCCGTTTTCCTGCTGCGGCAGAATGCCAAATCATCTGAGTGAGTAACCGCATCCAGGCTGGGCACTGGCGCTCAACTAAGGCCAGAGTAAGGAAGGTAATGAATTACATTTTTATAGCGCTGGCGACACTAATAATCACAGGCTGCGCAGCTACTTCGGCCCCCGTCAAACAAACCAAGCGGGGGATTCATATCAACTGCTCAGGCCTGTCGTCTTCGTGGCAAAAATGCTATGAAGTGGCGACTGACTCCTGCGTTTCGAAAAACTTCAGAGTCATTGCCAAATCAGGCGACGGCCTGGAAGACCCTGGTGACTATCCTTTCGGCTTGAACCCCGCCGGCTACACCAGCCGCAGTATGATTATCATCTGCAAGAAGCCTGCAAAAACCGCTGACTAACGGAAAATATGGCGGCTGTATTCACCGCCATATAAACCTCAACTGATCAGACTGCGACAGTACGCATCCGCAGCCACTCGAGCGCTGCGCCTTGCAGCAGTGGGCTCAAGCGTTGATTCACCTGGGCATGATAGTCGTTCAGCCATGCCCGCTCCTCCTGCGTCAGCAACCCGATCTCCAGGCATCGAGTATCGATCGGACACAAGGTCAGGGTTTCGAACCTGAGGAAGTCGCCGAACTCAGTGCTCTGCGCCTCACGATTGATCACCAGATTTTCGATTCGAACGCCCCAACGACCCGGGCGATAAGTACCCGGCTCAATTGAGGTGATCATGCCTGGCAACATGGCCGTCTGGGGCGTCGCCGGGGCCTGGTAGGCAATAACCTGGGGTCCTTCATGGACGTTGAGAAAGTAGCCGACACCATGTCCAGTGCCATGACCGTAGTTCACACCTTCGGACCAGATGGGTGCCCGGGCGATTGCATCCAGCAACGGCGACAGGATGCCTTTAGGGAAGTGCGTACGGGATAAGGCAATCAGTCCTTTGAGTACTCGAGTGCAATCACGCTTCTGCTCGGCGCTTGGCGTACCGACAGGAACCATACGCGTGATGTCAGTCGTGCCCCCGAGATATTGACCACCGGAGTCAATGAGCAGCAGCCCGTCCCCCTCGATCTGCGAGAACTCCTCCGGAGTGGCACGATAGTGCGGCATGGCTCCATTGCCATTGAACCCGGCAATGGTCGCAAAACTGGGCGAGATGTAACCCGGACGACGCTGACGCGCCTGCCCCAGCTTTTCATCGACCGTCAGTTCACTGACAGCGTCGTGCCCCAACGCAGAATCCAGCCAGCAGAAGAATTCGCACAACGCTGCGCCGTCCTGCTCCATGGCCTGACGGATATGCGCAGTGTCGGCTTCACTTTTTTGGGATTTGAACAAGGTGGTCGGGTTAAGGCCCTCCACCAGCGTGACTTCTGCGTCCAGATAATCAAGCAGTCCGCAGGTCACCCGAGCCGGATCTATCAGCAGGCGGGCATCCTTGGGCACTTCGCGCAATGCTGCGCCAATCTGCGTGTACTCCAGCATCGTGACGCCGTCCTGCTCAAGACTCAGGCGGACGCCCGCACTCAGTTTGTCCGAGTCAACAAACAGACTGACGCTGTTCGGCCCGATCAAAGCGAAGGAAATGAACACGGGATTGTAGGAAACATCCGATCCGCGCAGATTGAACAGCCAGGCAATGTCGTCAAGCGTTGCAATAAAATGCCAATCTGCACCACGTTCGGTAATGACCTGACGCAGACGGGCGAGCTTATCCCCACGCTTTACAGAGGCCTGAGGCGGCAAGTGCTCATAGACCGGACAGACCGGCAACGCTGGACGGTCTGTCCACAGCTCAGTCAGCAAATCCAGATCGGTACGCAACCTTGCGCCGCGCTCGTAAAGCTTGCTCGCCAAAGTCCGGGAGGATGCAACCGCCAATACGGCACCATCGACCGCCACAACCGTCTCGGCCCTGGCCTGATCAGCCAGCCACTCCAGGGGCCCTTGTTGTCCCGGCTGAAGCTTGACCAGTTCTATGCCGCTGCCAGCCAACTCTTTAGTGGCCTGTTCCCAGTAACGGCTGTCCGCCCATAGTCCGGCGAAATCCTGAGTAACGATCAGCGTTCCGACTGAACCCTGAAAACCCGACAACCACTGTCGTCCCTGCCAGTAACCTGGCAGGTATTCGGAAAGATGCGGGTCGGCGGAGGGCACCAGATAAGCATCGATACGCTCGCGGCTCATCAAGGCCCGTGTCTGCGCCAAACGTTGCGCGACGGCTGCGCTGGGTTTCGATTGCGTACTCATTGGTTCTCCTGCTGACCCGATAAATTAATCTCATGCGGGCAGATAATGGAGCACCAATCAGGACTGAGCAACCGCCCAGAACGCAGGCTGTACTTGCGCAGCCTTGATCAGCGAAGCCGCACGCTCGATTTCTTCTTCAGTAGTGAAGCGTCCGAGACTCAGGCGAATGGTTTGACTGGCCGCCCTGGCATCGTGACCCAGCGCAAGCAAAACATGTGACGGGGTGTTTTTTGCCGAGTTGCAGGCAGAAGTTGAAGAGAACGCCAGACCGTGGCTCAGAACCGCAATGTCCAGATCGTGGTTGCCGAACGTCAGACTCAAGGTATGAGGAATGCGCTGAACCACGTCGCCATTGATGCGCAAGCCGGCAACATCGGCCAGCCGTGTACATAAAAGCTCGTTCAAGCGCTGAATATGAGCCGTCTCTTCGGCAAATAATGTCTGCGCCAGCGCAAAGGCCGAGCCCATACCGGCAATCTGATGGGTTGCCAGTGTGCCTGAGCGCAGGCCACTTTCGTGTCCCCCACCATGAATCTGCGCTTCAACGCGCTGTTCGGCTCGCGGGCCGACGTACAACGCACCAATGCCTTTGGGACCATAGATCTTGTGCGCCGAGAACGACATCAGGTCAACCGCCAGCTCGGTCAGATCAATCCTGACCTTGCCAGCCCCTTGAGCAGCGTCGACATGGAACAGTGCCCCATGCTCGCGCACATGCAGACCGATTTGCGCAACATCGTTGAGCGTGCCCAGTTCGTTGTTGACCAGCATCAACGACACCAGAAAAGTATCTTCACGCAGAGCAGCAACCACGGCCTCGGGAGAGATCAGGCCATTTGCGTCAGGCGTCAGGTAAGTCACCTCCACACCCGTAAGCTGCAACTGGTGCGCGGTATCGAGGATCGCCTTGTGTTCGATCTGGCTGGTAATAATGTGTCCGGCGGTGCGCCCGTGGCGCTCGGCATAACCCTGTGCAACGCCCTTGAGCGCCAGGTTGTTCGACTCGGTTGCACCCGAAGTCCAGATGATCTGCTCCGCCTGAGCACCGACCAGATCAGCAACCTGCTGCCGCGCGATATCAACGGCAGAGCGCGCCTCGCGGCCATAAGCATGTGAATTGGACGCCGGGTTACCGAACGTGCCGGACCTGCCCAGGCATTGCACCATGACCTCTATGACACGCTCATCAACGGGAGTGGTAGCCGCGTAGTCAAAATACAGCGCAAGTTTTTTCATCAAACCACCTTCAAATGCGCAGCCCGGAACGCCGGACTGTTTGCGTAATACGAGTCGCGATTTTTGCGACGCTCGAACTGAACCTGTAGGACATCATGCATGAATCGGCATAGATCAAAAAATTATTAATTATTATTTATATATTCAAAAAAGAAATATAAAGACCATTGTTCCTGCAGGCTCATGATACTTCACGCACGTTCCATGCCCAATGGCAGGACTCATCACAACTGGACGAAGCACCTCCATTCCTACGCTCGGTAACCTTTACGGTATTCCATCTTGCTACAGATACATTCAAAAGGATTGAGCGCCGATAGTTACACTCGTTTGAATAATACAACAATTTCTCTTGAGGCTTTTATATACCTCAGTTTTTAAACGCCGAACTTCTGGCGCTAAAAAAGCGATAACGCCCGTTATTTCGCTTAGTTTAAAGAGGCTGTAAAAGTGCCCAAAAAATGTCGCCGCACCGAAGCAGTGCGCGCGATGTTTTTTTGACTCTTTATAAATCAACAGGTTATAAGATTTTGAAAACCACTTATCAAAAACTTAACAGAATGTTGACGAAATAATTTGACAGAAACCCTGGCAAGAACGATATATACGCATGTCAGACATTTCCTGGTCAGTGCAGCGTTACCAAAGAGTAATGCGCGGGAAATATCGAGCCAACACACTTCTTGAAATGCCTCACGTTAGTTATCTGCACGGCGCACTTTAGCGCCGGTGGTCGTCCTTTGATTAACAGAAAATAACCCGGCTGCTGAAAGCAGTCGGGATGGCGGTAGCGTGGCCCGGACATCTGCGCCACGTGTTGAGTCGGAAATGCAATCAGGCTTCCCACGTAATGGATCAATGGATTCGGGCGGTAGCGTGGACGAACTCACCTTCAATATCAGGGATTGAATTGATGCCATCTTCATTTGCCATGGATCAGCCGCAGATAAAGCAAATCGCTGAGCAGATCGATGCTCAGGGCTTCAGCCAGATAAGCGGCGCGCTCGACGCAAACGACCTGCAACTGGTGCGCACCTATACTGAAGCCCAGGCGAAGCTGCATCGGGGTGAATACTTTGCTCACCACGGTGAGCAGTTACTGTCGCAAAGTCCGCTGCGATCGCTGTGGGAGTCTGCGGACTTCCAGCAAATGCTGGCCAGCCTATATCGCTCGGCCACTGGCATGGACCCCGCCAGTCCGAAAATTTTTCCGGTACTGCGCTGTGTTCAGGGTAACCAGGGCCGCCGTGAATCCAACTGTTTTCATTTCGACGCCAGCCTGGTCACGGTGCTGGTGCCGGTGTTCATCCCTGTCGAAGGGGACGAGCGCGGTGATCTCATGCTGTTCCCCAACCTGCGCAAAGTGCGGCACAACGTGGTGTTCAACGCGGTTGAGAAAGCCCTGGTGCAGAACGCCTTCAGCCGCAAGTTGCTGGTCATGGCCATCCAGCGAGGTTGGCTAAAGCCCGAAACGCTGACGCTCAAGCCCGGCGATATCTACGTGTTCTGGGGTTACCGAACCCTGCATGCCAACAAGCCCTGCGGCCCCGAGATCACCCGAGCGACGGCGATCTTTCATTTCGGCGACCCCCATGCAGGCAGCCTGACTACCCGGCTGATCCTGCACATCAATCAACGCCGCGCCCGACGCGCCAGCATCAAAGCGGGCACTGCACCTACGGAAGTCACACCTGGCAAATCGCTCTGACACCTGCGTTATACGTCAAACATGGAGGCTTCGATGATCAACGTGACCAAGAGTTACCTGGGCGATATCGGCAAGTTCAAGACTTACGTAGAAGGCATTTATGCCCGGGGCTGGCTGACCAATCACGGGCCTCTACTGGGTGAACTGGAAGCTCGCCTCAAAGACTATCTGGGCGTTAAACACATCATCCTGACCAATAACGGCACGTTGGCATTGCAAGTGGCTTATCGTGCACTGAACCTGAGTGGCAGCGCAGTCACTACACCGTTCAGTTTCGTCGCCACCAGCAGCTCTTTGCAGTGGGAAGGTATACGGCCGTTGTTTGCCGACATTGACCCCGACACCTGGAACATCTCGCCGGACCACATCGAACGCCGCATCGAGGCCGACACAACGGCCATTGTCGGCACCCATGTATTCGGCAACCCCTGCGCTGTCGAACGCATCCAACAGATCGCGCTCAAGCACAAACTCAAAGTGGTCTATGACGGTGCGCATGCTTTTGCCGTGCGTCATGCGGGTCAGTCGGTACTCAACTGGGGCGACGTCAGCACCTTGAGCTTCCATGCCACCAAACTGTTCCACACCATTGAGGGCGGCGCGATCATCACCAATGATGACGAAATCGCCAAACGTGCCTATCTGCTCTGCAACTTCGGCATCTCGGACGTCGACAAGATCGACGGCATCGGCATCAACGCCAAGCTCAACGAATTTTCAGCAGCCATGGGTCTTTGCATCCTGGATGACATCGAGAACATTCTCGAGGAGCGGGCTGAAATTGCTTACCGCTATACGTCCCGGCTGGAGAACTACCTGGACTTGCAGCAAACCGAGGCGGACAGCCAGCTGAACCACAGCTATTACCCGATTGCCCTGCGCGACGAGCAGCAACTGCTGCGCGTACGCACTGCACTCAATCATCGAGACATCAATCCACGTCGTTACTTCTACCCGTCGCTGGACACCCTTGAGTACCTACAGCCGCAAATCCCTCAGCACGAATCTCGTGCCTTGAGCGAGCGGGTGCTGTGTCTGCCGATCTATCCCGGCCTGCAGAAAAGCGATCAGGAAAAGGTCATCAATACACTGATCGAAGAGTGCAGCGTGAGCAACGTGCACTACCGCAGCCCACGCATCGCTCAGGCAATTTAATCGCCATGGCGCAGAGTCGCTCGGTCATTCGTAACACCGCACTCAACTATGTCGGCCAGGCCTACGTTTTGCTGGTGGGAATTCTGATCATGCCGTTCTACCTCGGGCACCTCGGTGCCGAGGCTTATGGTTTGATCGGGTTCTTCGCCGTGATGCAGACCTGGTTGCTGCTGCTCGATGCGGGTTTGTCACCCAGCCTGGTGCGTGCCGTCGCTCACCAGCAGGGTACGCTTGCCCGCGAACGCAGCTCTGGGCAGTTGCTGCGGTCATTCGAAATCATTTTCCTGCCAATGGCGCTGCTGTGCTGCATCGGTATTTACCTGAGCAGTCCGTGGATTGCCTTGCAGTGGCTCAACGCTAAAGACCTGCGGCCCGAGACACTGATTAACTGCATCAGCCTGATGGGGCTGGTGGTTGGTCTGCGTCTGTATGCGACGCTGTATAAAAGCGGCATTCAGGGCCTGGAACAACACGCATGGCTGAATATCGCCAACATCATCATCGCGACCCTGCGCTATTTCGGTGGCCTGGTGTTAGTCAGTACCTACTCTCAGGACCCCGAGGACTACTTTAAATTTCAAGTCCTGGTCGGGCTGATCGAGACCCTGATGTTTGCTGCCCGGGCCTACCAGCAAATGCCAACCCCGCACTTCTTCACGGGGTTCAATTGGCAACTGGTCAAGCCGATTATCCCGTTTGCCGCCAGCATGACCCTGACGTCAGTGCTGTGGATTGTCCTGACCCAGATGGACAAGGTGTTGCTGTCCGATCTGCTGCCACTGGATCAATACGGTTATTTTTCGCTGGTGACCCTGACCACCACCGGCATCATGATGCTTACCAATCCACTGGTGCAGGCGCTGCTGCCGCGCATGACGGTCATGGTAGCCGAGGGTCGTCAAAACGAGATGCACAGCCTGCTACTGGCCGCAAACCGCTTTGCCTGCACGTTTCTGTTTCCGCTGGCAGCGCTGATCGGCTTGCATGGCAAGTACCTGATCTTTGCCTGGACCGGCGACTGGGTCGCGGCGCAATGGAGCCATCAGATCCTGTGCTGGTACTCCCTGGGCAGCGCGATCATGGCCGTCAGCGCCTTCCAGTTCTACCTGCAGTACGCCTATGGGCAGATAAGTCTGCATATCTGGTACAGCGTGGTTTCCGCCCTCGTCACCGTCCCGGTGATGTTCTTCGCCATTCGTTACCACGGCGCCTATGGCGCTGCTATCTCCTGGTTTCTTCTGCGCGCGGTGTCGTTCGCCATCTGGCCGATGATCGTTCATCGCCGATTGGCGCCCGGCATCCATGGCCAATGGCTGCGAGACATTTTACGTATCAGCGTCATGACAGCGGTGGGTCTGACACTCAGCGAACCCTTGTTCCTGCTGATCGCCGGAGATGATCGCCTCAGTGTGTTTCTGGGCCTGGCAGTCAGCGGCCTGATCACCCTGCTGATCGTCGCCGCCAGCTACAAACCGGTGGCAGCCAAAATTTTCGTTTTGTTCAGCAAACCGAGTACATGAGCCATGGATGAGATTACAAAAACTGACCCGAGCGCACCGCCATTACTGAGCATTGTGTGCCCGGCCTACAACCAGGAAGCCTTTATCGCTCAGACACTGGACAGTTTTCTAGCACAGCAGACGACCTTCAATTTCGAAATCCTGATCAATGATGATGCCTCTACAGATGGCACGGCACGGATCATCGCCGAGTACACCCAACGTTACCCGCACATCATCCGGCCCTTCTATGCGCAGGTGAACCAGTTCCAGCATGGCCGACCGTGTGTGCCAGGCCTGTTTGCCAAGGCGCGCGGTCACTACATTGCCTATTGCGAGGCTGATGACTATTGGACCGACCCACACAAACTGCAGATCCAGGTGGATTTCCTCGAGGCCAATCGGGACTACGTGATGACCTATCACGACGCCATGGCCTTCGACAAAAACGGCCTGCGAGGCATCCAGCTCAAAGGCAATCTGCGCAGCGATGCCAGTGCGCTGGACCTGCAAAAAGCACGGCCCATTTCGACCCTGACGGTGTGCTTTCGTAATCTGCTGAGCACCCTGCCACCCGAACTACTGATGCCCGTCGCCCCGCTCAATGACATGTGCTGGTGGTCGCTGTTGGGCGCCTTTGGTAAAGGCAAGTTCATGGCCGAGATCAAACCGGCGGCCTATCGGGTGCATCCGGGCGGAATCTTTTCCATGCGCAGCAACAAACGCAAGCTGCACATGAGCCTGCAAACCAGCAGCAGCCTGGCCAACTACTACCATCGCATCGGTAATCAGACGTTATACGAACATTTTCTGAAGCAGGTCTTCTGCCTGTCCCTGTCGGCACTCGGCCCCATGCACAAATTCCAGGCACTGCTAATGGCCCTGCGCAACATGAGCTTCAACCTTGGCAAGCGTTTGCTGCCCTCAATCAGCAAAGGCCATGTTCAGTAACGTGCTGGTGATATGCGTTGGCAACATCTGCCGCAGCCCCATGGCCGAGGCGCTGTTGCTCCAACGTATTGCGCCACACGTACAGGTGGCTTCCGCCGGGACTCACGCCGTACTCGGCTCGCCAATGGACCCGCTGGCGCAAGCGGTATTGCAAATGCACAAAGTCCCGGCACCTCGGCATCAAGCCCGTCAGATAGACAGATCCCTGTTGCATCGGGCCGAGCTGATTCTGCTGATGGAGTCTTCGCAGCTGAACAGCGTGTTGAAGCTGGCTCCCGAAGTGCGTGGCAAAACGTTTCTGATTGGCAAATGGCAGCACCAGCTGGAAATCGCCGACCCCTACCGGCAACCCCAATTAGCCTTTGAAAAGACCTACGAGCAGCTCTCGAGATGCGTCGACGACTGGCTACCTTTTCTTCAGTCAGGAGAAACAAGATAAATGACCGCTATGAACCGCTCTTCCCTGGACTACTACCAGGACTCCCGGATCGATCTGGCAACTATCTTGCGCACATTATTCGACCACAAGCGCCTGATCATTCTGATCGTCGGGCTCTTCGGTCTGGCGGGCGTGGCGTATGCGGTGCTTTCGACACCGATCTACCAGGCCAACGCAATGATTCAGATCGAGCCGAAAAAAATCGGCATCGAGGGCACCCCGGAAGTGTCCGGCAAACCCATGTCGGTGTCCCAGGCCACGACTGAGATCGAGCTGATCAAATCCCGTGCGGTTCTGGGCAAAGTCGTCGAAGACCTGAAACTCAACATCGTGCAGCTTCCGAAACTGTTCCCGGTGATTGGCCCTTATTTGAATCGCACGTTCAAGCAGGAGACACCCAATGCACTGGCGGAGCCATTGTTCGGCCAGACAGCCTATGCCTGGGGCGGGGAAAAGATTGACGTGTTTCAACTTGAGGTGCCGGAAGGGCTGCTGGGCGAGAGCCTGATTCTGGTAGCGGGCAAGCCGGGCTTCTTTTCCCTGTACGACGAAGATCGTACGTTGATCCTGAGCGGCGCCATCAACCAGACCGTCGAGGGCAAGGGCGCGAAAATACAGGTGGCTACGCTCAATGCACGACCGGGCACCGAATTCATCGTCGCTAAACTGCGCACGCTGACGGCTGCACTGATTTATCAGGACCGCTTGAAAATCACCGAAGCGGGCAAGGACTCCGGGATCATCTACCTGGCCATCCAGGACCCCGATCCGGAAAAAGCCAACCACATTCTCAACGAAGTCAGCCGCCTCTATGTGCGCCAGAACGTTGAGCGCAGCTCGGCTGAGGCCGCACAACGTCTTGAGTTTCTGCGCTCGCAACTGCCAGCAGTGCGCAAGCAACTGGAAGAGTCGGAAATGGCCCTGAACGACTTTCAGACCAGCGCCAAGTCCGTGGACCTGAGCATCGAAACCAAAGGCATTCTGGATCAGGTAGTCAAGCTGGACTCGATGCTCTCGGAGCTCAAGCTCAAGCGCGTCGAGATCGAGCGGCTGTACACCCGCGAACACCCAACCTATCGCGGCCTGATGAACCAGATGGGCCAGCTGGAAGCGCAGAAACAGGGCTTGCTGAAGAAGATCGAAGCGCTGCCCGTAACCCAGCAGGAACTGTTGCGCCTGACCCGCGACATGCAGGTCACCAGCCAGACCTACACGCTGATGCTCAACAAGAGCCAGGAGCAAGACATCCTGCGTGCGGGCAGCATCGGCAACGTGAGGATCATCGACAACGCCGACGCCAACGTCGAACAGCCGGTCAAACCGATGAAAAAACTCATCGTGCTCCTCGCCGCCCTGCTGGGTGTCGTGGTGGCCGTCGGCACCGTGTTCGTGCGCCAGGCGTTTTATCGTGGCGTGGAAAACCCGGAGATCATCGAAAACATCGGCATGCCGGTTTACGCATCGCTACCCTACTCGCGCCAGCAGGATCGACTGGAAAAGAGCACTCAGGGGCGCAGCAAGGAATCGAAACTGCTGAGTGTTTCCGCGCCGACCGAACTGGCCATCGAATCCTTGCGCAGCCTGCGTACCAGCCTGCACTTCGCGATGCTTGAGGCGCGTAACAACGTCCTGATGATTTCCAGCCCGTCGCCCGGTGCAGGCAAATCTTTCGTCTCCAGCAATCTGGCGGTGATCATTGCCCAGGCTGGAAGGCGCGTGCTGTTGATCGACGCCGACATGCGCAAAGGCTATCAGCACAAGATCTTCGGCCTGAACCCCAAACACGGTCTATCCGACACCCTGGCCGCTCGCGTGAAGAGCGCGGACGCTATCAACCACACCGAAGTGCGCAATCTGGACGTGATGGCTTGCGGCTTTGCCGCGCCGAACCCTTCGGAGCTGTTGATGCATGACAACTTCAACAAAATGCTGGCTGAGCTTTCTCCGCTCTATGACCTGATTCTAGTGGACACGCCACCTATCCTGGCCGTCACCGACGCCACCCTGGTCGGACGTCAGGCGGGCACTTGCCTGCTGGTGACCCGCTTCGGCCTGACCACTGTTAAAGAGATCGAAGCCTGCAAGCGTCGCCTTGGCCAGAACGGCGTACTGATCAAAGGCGCGATCTTCAACGGCGTCCTGCGCAAGGCGTCCACCGCTGACTATGACTGCGCCGCTTACGGCTACAACTACAGCCCGGTCCGCAAGTAGCTTCGGTCGCTCTCCTCTTTCCCCGCTCGCTCAAGGAGTTACATATGGCACGGACTATTGCAATGATGCAGCCCTATCTATTCCCCTACCTAGGCTACTTTCAGTTGATTGCAGCGGCGGACGTGTTCGTCCTCGGCGACAATCTGCAATACATTCGCTCCGGGTGGGTCAATCGCAATCGCATTCTGCACAACGGCGAAGCAAAGCTCATTACCTTCCCGTTGAAGAAAGACAGCTTCGATCTGCCGATCATGAAACGCCAATTGTGCGACAACTTCAGCGGGGAAGCCGATCGGCTGGTCAATCTGATTAGCCAGAGTTATCGCAAGGCTCCGTATTTCGATCAGATCATGCCTCTGGTGGAGCGCTTGATCCGCTTCCCGCAACAAAACCTCGCGTTGTACACCGAGCACGCGATTCGCGAGCTGTGCGCCTACCTGCATATCGTCACGCCCATTCTGCGCGGCTCGGAGATCAAACTGGTGTCCTGCCTCGACAAGCAGGATCGCGTGATCAATATCTCGCGAACCCTGGCCGCCACTACGTTTCTCAACCCCATCGGTGGAGCCGAACTTTACGACCGCGACCACTTCGCGCGTCAGGGCCTGCTGATCCGTTTCTTCAAGATGGACCCGGTTGTCTATCGGCAATTCAATCAGCCTTTCGTGCCGAGCCTGTCGATCATCGATGTGCTGATGTTCAACTGCGTCGAACAGGTCCAGGCAATGTTCGCCTGCTACAGCGTCTGCGATGACGGCCGCAATCCCGACACCAAGCTGCCAAACATCCTGCCTTCCCACGCTGCTGCGGAGTGATTGCCATGTCTTTCGATAGCCCCGCCCGCTGGTATCTGATTCAGACCAAACCCCGCCAGGAAGCACGCGCCGAGGAACACTTGCAGCGTCAGAACTTCGAGTGCTACCGCCCGCTCAAGCCGGGTGCCGCGACCAAGCGCAGCACCCGACCGATGAATGAAGAAGAGTTATTCCCCGGCTATCTGTTCATTCGCATGGACCAGATCAATGACAACTGGTACCCGATCCGCTCCACGCGGGGCGTTGCCAGAATCGTGACGTTTGGAGGCCATCCGATTCCGGTGCAGGATGAGCTGATCGGCCAGATTCGACTGCGCCTGAGCACTCCCCCGCCGAAGGCCGAGTTCAAGCGCGGTGAACACGTGCTGATCAAGGCGGGCGAGTTGTGCGATATCGAAGCGATATTCCTTGCCTGCGACGGCACTGAACGCGCCGTCATCCTGCTCAACCTGCTGCAGCGCGAACAGAAAGTGGTGCTGCCTATCAGTAGCTTGCTGCGGATGGAGGCGCGGGTCTGATGCTTGAACTGACGCCTTGTTTCCTGATTTGAAATGAGACCCCTGCGGGGAATTATTTGCATGACTGCAAGGTGACGTGGGACCGGCTTTAGCCGGGAAGGCGATATTTCCGACGATAGAAATGTTGTGACTGTATCGGCCACTTCCCGGCTAAAGCCGGTCCCACAGTGTGAATCGCTGCACAGGTCAATCGGCAGCCACAAGATCGCGCCATCCAGCTCTCTGATCTCTTTTACCGGAACCTCACCATGACCCAACTTACAACGCTGGTGACGCTGACCTATGGCGATCGCTACAACTATCTGCATACGCTGGTCAGCCGATCGTTGGAAAGTCCGCTGATCAATCGGGTGATCATCGTCAGCAATGCCTCGGTCGCGCCGCTGGAAAATCTGTGCGCAATCTGGCCGGGTCAGGTGGAAGTGATTTACCTGCAGAGCAATACCGGTTCTGCCAAAGGCTACTCAGTGGGCATTCAAGCCGCGTTGGACGCTGGCGCGGAATACATCTGGCTGATGGATGACGACAACGCACCGACGATCAATGCCATCGCGACCCTGCATCAAAGCCTGGGTCAGCGCCAGGCTATCGATGGTAAGGACAAGGCCGCCGTGCTGGGCTTTCGCCCTACTCATCAGGCTGACATCGCGGCCGGTGTTCCGCGGCGTTTTGCTATCCAGCGGCGCTCAAGCTTCTTCGGCTTTCACATCGCGCAACTGCCTTACAAAATCTGGCGACGCTTGCCATGGGGCCATCCACAAGGCAAATACAAAAAGATCGAAACGGTGCAACTGCCCTTCGCCACTTACGGCGGTTTGCTTGCCCATCGCAGCCTGTACCAGCGTATCGGCCTGCCCCTGGATGCGTTGATGCTGTACGCCGACGACAGCGAATACACCTGGCGCATTACCGCCGCGGGCGGACGCATTTTTCTGGTGCCGGATGCGCTGCTGGATGATCTTGAAGACTCATGGAACATCAAAGCGCGCACCAGCAATATCTATGAGAGTTTTCTACTGGGCGGCTCCGATCTTCGGGCGTATTACGGCGCCCGTAATCAGGCTTGGTTCGACAAGAACGTCTGGGCCTCGTCGGAATGGCTCTACGGCTTCAATCGCTGGGTGTTCTTTCGTCTGTTGCGGCTGATTGCCAAACGGCGCGGTGCCGAACAGCGCTTGAGCCTGATCGAACAAGCCATCGCCGATGGCGAGTCCGGTGTGTTGGGCCTGCACAAGTCGTATCCGCTATGAAGGCCCTGTTCATCAGCAGCCTGTATGCCCCGGACATTGGCGGCGGCGCGGAAATCATCCTGCAACGCACGGTGGAAGGCTTGCAGCAACGAGGCTATCAGGTGGCAGTACTTGCCACCGGCCCACAGTCAGGGCTGGTCGAAGAGACCGTCAATCTGATCAAGGTTTACCGCGCCGGACTGCGTAATTTCTACTGGCACTTCAATGCCCAGCGCCCCGGTAAACTGGCGCGGCTGGGCTGGCACCTGCGAGACCGCTACAACTCGGGTATGCGCGATTACGTGAAACAAGTGATTGCCCTGGAAAAACCGGATCTGGTGGTTTGCCACAACCTCACCGGCTGGTCGGTTTCAGCCTGGGACGAGATCACCGCTGCGGGATTGCCCATCGTTCAGGTGCTGCATGATCTCTACCTGCTGTGTCCCGGCAGCACCATGTTCAGTAAAGGTCAAAGCTGCAAGAACCAATGTGGTCGCTGCGAACGCTTTCGCAAGGGCCACGATGCACGCTCGGCGCAAGTCAACACAGTCGTCGGCGTCAGCCGCTTCATGCTCGACACACTGCAAGCCCAGGGTTATTTCAAAGGAGCCCGTGGCTACGTGGTGCACAACGCCAGCCCCTGCCCGGTGATACCGATCAAGCATGAAAGCGCAGAAGCAACATTGGCCGGACCTGCACCGTTGCGCTTCGGCTACATGGGCACATTGTCCGAGCCCAAAGGGTTGCGCTGGCTGATCGAGCAATTTCAGCAACTGCCCATCGACGCCACGTTGCAGATTGCCGGCCGTGGCCAGCTTGACGATGAAGAGCGCTTCAAGGCACTGGCTCAGTCGCCCAGGATTAGTTTCGTCGGCTATCAGGCTCCCGAAGATTTCTACAAGCAAATCGACGTGGCCATCGTGCCGTCGATCTGGAACGAGCCCTTCGGCATGGTCGCCGTTGAGGCCTGCTCCTGGTCGGTGCCCGTGATAGCCAGTCGCATGGGTGGGCTGCCGGAGATCATTCAGGATCAGCTCAACGGTTTGTTATGCAGCCCCGACGATCCGGATTCACTGGGTGTGGCGATGCTCAAATTGCATCAGCAACCTGACCTGCTGGCCCGATTGAGCGCCCAGGCCCGAATCAGTGTCGGGTCGCTGACAGACCTGCAATTGATGCTCGACAGTTACGAAAGCATTCTCGAACAGACCTTGCTGGACACTGAGTCGCGCCATATGAAGCCTTGCGTATCACGCCTGACCTGAAACACAACGTCTGATCCAGCCAGCAGTGTCACCCATCGGCCCGTGACTAACCCGAGCCGGGACTCCAGCGCTCCGGACCGTGCCTCTTCATTGAGACAAAACATGCGCAAGCCGTCACGAATCCGGTCAAGAAAGCCACTGAAAATGTTGCTCCTGGGCCTGTTATTGAGCTGCCCTGCCGGAGCAGACGAACGTTTCATCATTGGTGTCGCCACTCATTTGATGAACAAAAGCGGCCCTTCGGCCAAAGCATTGCAACTGCTCGAAGCTGCTGGCGTCGACTCGATTCGCGATGATGCCTATTGGTCGATCGCCGAATCCCATCGCGGCCAGTTGCAGATCGACCCTCCCTGGCGGGCTTATCTGAGCAAGGCCAGGGAGCACAAACTAAGCCCCCTGCTGGTGCTGGGCTATGGCAACCCGAACTACGGCAACTACGCCAAACCGCGTCATTCGCCGATCAGGGAAGGCTTCGACAATTACGTCAACTTCGTCAGCCGCGAACTGGTCGACAGCGTCAACTTTTACGAGATATGGAATGAGTGGGACAAAGAGAACCCGGTGGATGAAAATCTCGCCCGGGACTACAGCAGCCTGATCGAAAAAACCGCCAGCACATTGCGACAACAAAAAAAACCGCTGAAGATTCTGGCCGGTGCAGTGACCAGCCAGGGGATGGACCTGGGGTTTGCCGACCGTTTGGTGGCGGCCGGATTGCTCGATCATGTGGATGGCTTGTCACTGCATCCCTATGTGCATTGTCGTCAGGAGGGGCGGCAAACCCCGGAACGCTGGATTGCCTGGTTACGCTGGATCGATGCCGACCTCAGGGCTCTGGTCGCGCGACCTGTTCCGCTTTACCTGACCGAAATGGGCTGGCCGAGCAATACCGGCAAATGCGGCGTCAGCGAGCAGACCCAGGCGGCCTGGCTGGCCCGCAGTTTTTTCCTGGCCCAGACTGTGCCGGACATCAAGGGCCTGTGGTGGTACGACTTGCTCGACGACGGCCAGGATCCCGGCGACCCGGAACAGAATTTCGGGTTGCTCAATCAGGACCTGTCGGTCAAGCCGTCATATCTGACCCTGAAAGCCATCAGCCCGTTTCTGCACGACTACCGTTACGACGCAGAAAAAAGTCGGGAGCTGGATAGCGTCTACCTGCTGCGATTTGCCAAAGGAGCGGAGCAGATTCTGGTGGCCTGGAGCACCGGGCAGCCGCGCTCGATTGCGGTTGATGCGAGCAGCGTCCAGGCCGGCAACGTATTGCTGACCGACAGCGGCCAACCGGAACGAGGTCAACAGGACACCGCAATCCCCTGGAGCTGTAACGACAGCCGCTGCTCAGCCCAGGTGCCCCTCAACGAGTTCCCGAAAATCATCCGGCTGGGCAGCAAGCCGCCGCTGTTTGCTCAGTGATACACAGCTCCCGTCAATACATGTTTCCTGCAGGAGCTGCCGAAGGCTGCGAAGCGTTCATCCTGACACACCGCCTCGGCCTGACGCCCTCCCGGCTAAAGCCGGTCCTACGGGGCCAGCATGTAGAGCAAACCTGCCACTCCTCCCCCATTCTGCGCAGAGACCTTCGCCCATGATTGTGATCAATGCCCGTTTTCTTACCCAGGAAATGCGTGGGGTTCAGCGTTTTGCCGAGCAGATATGCCTGGCGCTCAAGCAGTTGCGCAACGATCTGGTTTTCGTCGCTCCCCATGGCATAAAAATGAGCGAAAGCGCCAGGGCATTGGACGTGCAGTGCATCGGCCGCAACAGCGGTCACCTCTGGGAGCAGGTGGATTTGCCGCTGTACCTGACGCGCCACGGGCGGCCGCTGCTGGTTTCGCTGTCCAGTACGGCGCCCATGTTTTACGCCAATCAGATCGCTACGCACCACGACATCAATTACGTGCGCCACCCACAAAGCTACTCGCTAATGTTCCGCGCGGTTTACCGCACCGTGACGCCGATTCTTTTATGGCGACTCAAGTCGCTGCTCACTGTCAGCAATTTTTCACGAGGCGAAATAGCCCGATTCTACGGCTACCCGGAACAGCGTATTTTCGTCGTGCCCAATGCAACCAGCGATGCCTTTCGCCCCGGCGTCGCACCCGCTGATAACTCTCGCTATTTGCTGGCCGTGTCCTCACCGAGTGCGCACAAGAACTTCAACCGGATGATTCAGGCATTCCTGACCTTGCGCGGCCATGACAACCTGCAATTACACATCGTCGGTGCTGCCAGCGAAATCTTCGCCGCGCCGGAACTGCAACGTCTGGCCTGCCGTGACCCGCGCATCCGCTTTCTCGGGCGTCTCAGCGATGCCGAACTGATCGAGCAATATCAGGGCGCAACGGCATTTGTCTTTCCATCGCTGTATGAAGGCTTCGGGATTCCGCCACTGGAGGCCCAGGCTTGCAGTTGCCCGGTGCTGGCCGCCAATGCGGCGTCCATTCCGGAAGTATTGCAGGCCAGCGCGCTGTATTTCGACCCGCTGGACGTGTCACACATAGCCTCGGCCATGGAGCGCATTCTCACGGACGAACCGTTGCGCCAGGCGTTACGCCGTCGCGGGCTGCGCAATGTCGAACGCTTTTCCTGGGAGGAGTCGGCTCGCCACGTTTCCCGGCGCATCGACGCATTGACGCAAATCAATCCGCTGTCCGACCCGCTGCCGCAAGCCGTTGAATCCACTTCGGGCAAGTCTTGACATGAAACGCCTGGCTTATCTTGATGCCCTGCGCGGCATCGCGGCATTGCTGGTGGTGTTCACTCACCTCTATGCCCCGCTGCTGGGCGACGTCTGGCTGCTTCGCGAACTGCTGGATGTCGGCAAACTCGGCGTGCTGTGGTTCTTCATGATCAGCGGCGTGGTCATCCCGTTCAGCCTGCGTCCCGGTCCCGAGGGTGCCCGGCGTTTTGTGATTTCGCGGTTCATGCGCTTGTATCCGGCTTACTGGCTGTCATTGCTGGTGTATCTGGCCCTGCTGCAACTGTCCGGCGGACTGTTTCCGCCCTGGCCGCAAGTCGTCGCCAACATAAGCATGGTCCAGGCGCTGATGGGTTTCGATGACGTGATCGGCCTGTACTGGACGCTGTTCATCGAACTGGTGTTCTACGGCCTGTGTCTGGCGCTGTTTCTCAGTGGCAAGCTCTATGACGTCGGCGTGCGGACCCGCTGTGCGCTGGGCATGCTCGTGCTGGGTCTGCTACTGGCCGTGGCCCGCGAACTCACCGAGCGCAAAGTCCCCGTGGCTCTGCCGCTGGCGCTGTCATTGATGTTCTTTGGCTCGATCTGGCGTCAATGGTTGCTTGCTGAACACAGCCGCCAACTGACTCGATGTCTGGTCGTGATGCTGAGTGCTTACCTGCTGTTATTACCGCCCACGTTGCTGTTGGCCTACGGCGAAAACGTGATTGAAGGAGAAGCGGGAGGACGCTACCTGTTCACCTACGCTCTGGCGATCATCAGCTTTCTGTTGCTGACCAGTCGTGCCCGCTTTGATCACCCGCTGCTGGTCTGGCTCGGCAGCGTCAGTTACTCGCTGTACCTGCTGCATCCGTCGATGCTGATGCTGGCCGAGTACCTGCTGCGCGGCCTGCAATTACCACCGCTATACGACGCCGTGCTGGCAACCGTACTCACCCTGGGCATCGCCCATTTGTCCTTCCGCTGCATCGAAACGCCATTTATCCAGTGGGGCAAACGCCTCAACAACCGCCACGCCAAGACGCAGCCCGCCCGCGCCTGATGTAGAGCCTGTGCATACAGAAGGGAACCTCAATGAGAATCGCAATAGTCCACGACTGGCTGGTGACGTATGCCGGTGCCGAACGCGTATTGGCATCACTGATCAATATCTGGCCTCAGGCCGATCTGTTTTCAGTAATCGACTTTCTCAGCGATCAGGACCGCGCCCACTTGCAAGGCAAAGTAGCCAAGACCACCTTTATCCAGCGTTTGCCAAAGGCCAGAACACACTACCAGCGTTACCTGCCGCTGATGCCGCTGGCCATTGAGCAACTGGACCTCTCGGGTTACGACCTGATCATCAGCAGCAGCCACGCCGTGGCCAAAGGTGTGCTCAGCGGCCCGGATCAATTGCATGTCAGCTACGTGCACTCGCCGATCCGCTACGCCTGGGACCTGCAACACCAGTACTTGCTGGAGTCGGGCATGAGCAGCGGTTTCAGAAGCAAAGTGGCGCGGATGATCCTGCATTACATCCGCATGTGGGATCAGCGCACCTCCTCCGGCGTCGACGACTTCGTGGCCAACTCGCACTTCATCGGCGGGCGCATTTCAAAAGCCTACCGCCGGGAATCCACAGTCATTTACCCGCCAGTGGATACCGTGAACTTCACCCCGCAAGACAGCAAACAGGATTACTACTTCACCGCCTCGCGCATGGTGCCTTACAAACGCATGCCGATGATTATCGAAGCGTTTGCGGCGATGCCGGACAAACGCCTGATCGTGATCGGGGACGGCCCGGAAATGGCCAAGGCAAAGCTGATTCATGCGCCCAACGTCACGCTGTTGGGTTTTCAGCCGTTCGCGGTGTTGCTGGAACACATGCGCAATGCCAAAGCCTTTGTTTTCGCCGCCGAAGAAGATTTTGGCATCAGCCCGGTCGAAGCACAGGCCTGCGGTACGCCGGTGATTGCCTTTGGCAAAGGCGGCGTCCTGGAGACCGTCTGCGGCCTGGACCATCCGCAGCCGACCGGCGTGTTCTACGACCAACAGACAGTGTCGTCACTGGTGGCCGCGGTCGGCGAATTCGAAGCAGCGCAACCCCGTATCAGTGCCCAGGCCTGCCGCGCCAACGCCGAGCGGTTTGGCGCGCAACGCTTCGAAGATGAAATGAAGAGCTTTGTCGAAAGCCGCCTCGCAGCAACACGCCTGGCACGTCAGCCCGCCCGGCACAGAACGCTTCAGGCGTCCCCGATTCTGGTCAGCAACGAACAGACCGCCCGGGTCATTCCGATCAAATCCGTCTGAGCGAGCACTGCCATGCGTAATCCCGTTCCCGGCATTCTTCACGCGCATCAATCCTTGTTATCGGTTGCCCACCGCCTGCTCGATCTGACGGTCATTGTGTTGGGCGGCTACTGGCAGAGCCAGCTGAGTCCCGGTGCATCAAGCGCCGAGGCCTGGATTCAGATCCTGCTGGCAGTGCTGGTCTTCCACTGGCTCAGTGAATATCACCAGATGTATGGCTCGTGGCGTGGCGAGCGAATCCTGCGTGAGCTGATCAAAGTGTTCAATTACTGGGCGCTGACCTTTGTGGTTTTGTTGTCCATGGACTACCTGCTGCTCAACCATGCCGACATGCCGGATAACGCCCAGATGGCCTGGTTCGCTTCAGTGCTGGCGGTGCTCTGCGGCTATCGCCTGCTGATTCGCAGCGTACTGCACGGCTTGCGGCGACGCGGATTCAATACCCGGCGCGTGGCAATTGTCGGGACCGGGCAGGTTGGCGTACGGCTTGCCAAGTCGATCTCCAGCGCGCCCTGGATGGGCCTGCGTGTGTTGGGCTTTTATGACCTGCCGAAACCCTCGAATAAAGGGCTCGAAACCGGTCCCGACATCGCAACCGACATCAGAATACTGGGTGATCTGGAGCAGTTGATCGACGACGCTCGCGAAGGCCGGATCGACAAGGTTTACATCACCCTGGCACTCACCGCCCAGCCCCATGTTCAGGAGCTGGTCAAAGGGCTCAGCGACACCACCGCTTCGGTGTACCTGATTCCGGACGTGTTCATGTTCGAGCTGCTGCATGCCCGTAGCGAAAGCATCAACGGTCTGGCGAGTATCAGCATTTTCGACTCCCCCATGGACGGTGCCTGGAGCCTGGTGAAACGTGTCGAGGACATTGTGTTGTCCTGCGTGATCCTGAGCATGATCGCCCTGCCCCTGCTGCTGATTGCCGTCGCGATCAAGCTGACCTCGCCCGGGCCGGTGCTGTTTCGCCAACGCCGTTACGGGCTGGATGGCCGACCGATCATGGTCTGGAAATTCCGCAGCATGAGCGTTCAGGAAAACGGCGAGGTGGTGAACCAGGCGACCCGCAACGATGCACGCGTCACGCCGTTGGGCGCGTTCCTGCGGCGTACCTCGCTGGACGAACTGCCGCAGTTCTTCAATGTATTACGTGGCGACATGTCCATCGTCGGCCCGCGTCCTCACGCTGTCGCGCATAACGAGCAATACCGCAGGCAGGTCAGCGGCTACATGTTGCGGCACAAAGTCAAACCGGGCATTACCGGCTGGGCGCAGATCAACGGCTGGCGTGGCGAAACCGACACCCTGGACAAGATGCAGAAGCGCGTCGAATACGACCTGGAATACATCGAACGCTGGTCGCTGTGGCTGGACCTGAAAATCATTCTGCTGACCCTGTTCAAAGGCTTTCTGCACAAGAACGCCTTCTAGTTCTGCCCTTCGAAAAACCTTTCTCAATACATGAAAACCCGGCCCGAGAGGCGCTGGAGGAGGTGCGTGCATCCATCAAAAAAGACCCGTAACACTCGGTGTTGGTAAGGGAAGCAATGAAATCACTGTGGTGCCAACGCACCTTTAGGAAGGAACAATATATGAAGCTAACCCTAGCTGTTGTGCTGCTCTCCAGTCTGATTTTGCAAGGCTGTGCTTTTGCACCCGGGCAGCACATGACCCCAGGAGATGTTGAAGCAAAAGATCCGGACGGTCCGGATGTTCAGTTGGTACAGATCACCCCGCAAACCCTCAAGCAGCAAAAACAACAAGCCGCCGCCAGCTCCAGGCCGTTGCCTGTCGAACTGCTCAATTACAAAACGCCTGAATACATCGTCGGCCCCGGCGACACGTTGCTGGTCATTGTGTTTGAACACCCTGAGTTGACCGCGCCTGGCTCACAGGACCAACTCGACGCCAACAGCCGGGAAGTATTGAGCGATGGCACGCTCTATTTCCCTTACGTGGGCAGAATCCAGGCGGGTGGCAAAACCGTCGGGCAGATCCGCGAACAACTGCGCATGGGGTTGTCGCCCCAGTACACCGAGGTCAAGGTTGACGTCAAAGTGTTGCGTTACAACAGCCAGCGCATCCTGCTCTCGGGTTCATTCAAAAGCCCCGGCCCGCAGCCCATCACCAACATCCCGTTGAGTCTGGTACAGGCCATCAGCACCGCTGGCCTTGATCTGGCCGACGCCAACCTTGCGGGTCTGACCTTGCGCCGCGACGGCAAGGATTACGTGATCGACGTCGACGCGCTGAACCGCAAAGACTCGCAATTGAGCAAGATCTTCCTTAAAGACGGCGACTATCTGCACTTGAACAGCAACTCCAAGAACAAGATCTACGTGCTGGGCGAAGTCCAGCGCCCGCAGGTCATTTCCTTTGGCACCACCAGCGTCACATTGCTCGAAGCCCTGGGAAATTCCGGCGGACTGAATCCGGAAAGCGCCGACGGTGACGCCGTCTACGTGATCCGTGGGGCCGAAAATCAGGCCAATGCGCGTTCTACGGTTTATCACCTGCTGGCGAAAAAACCGACGGCTTACCTGCTGGCCAAGGAGTTTGAACTCCAGGCCCAGGACGTCATATTCGTCGGCCCGGCGGACATCACTCGCTGGAGCCGTTTCGTCAGCCAGTTACTCGGCTCGGCCAACGTCATTCAGACAGGCGCTGCTTTCAGAAACTGATACCCACAACAAACGTCCCCGCATCGGTTGATCGCGGGGATTTTTTTGCCTGCGATTTGCCTGCAAGTGTTGATGCAGCAACAGTGGATCAACACTTGGGTGTGACATTGAGCATTTAGGCCTGTCGACAGGAGCGTGGGCGTTCATATATTTATGTTTAATTTCAACGAGTTGAATGATTAATTCGTACTGGCATGCATGCTGCTTTGAATTGCTTACGCTTTTAAAAGGAATTCAGCATGTTGGTAGTTTCACTGTCGGGCAGTCCTGCTCTCAAATCCCGTTCAGGCGTAGTCCTGGAACACGCCGGTCGCTGGTTACGCGCCAAGGGCGTTGATGTGACGACCCTGCGTATCCGCGATTTCAACGCTGAAGATCTGATCTTCGCCCACTTCGACAGCCCGCAAGTGCTGGCCTTCATCGAAGCCGTCAAGCAGGCCGACGGTTTGTTGATTGGTACACCGGTTTATAAAGCGTCGTTTTCCGGTGCGCTGAAAACCCTGCTGGACCTGCTGCCTGAGCGCTCTCTGCACGGCAAGGTAGTTTTACCACTGGCAACCGGTGGCAGCATCGCGCATATGCTGGCTGTGGATTACGCGCTGAAGCCGGTGTTATCGGCGCTGAAATGCCAGGAAGTCCTGCACGGGATTTTCGCCATCGACAGCCAGATCAGCTATGCCGACAACGAGCAAGGCGGCGACCTGGACGAGATTCTTCAGGAGCGTTTGCAGGAGGGACTGGAGCATTTTTACCTGGGTCTGCAGCATCGCGTTCAAGCGCGGCATAAACAGGCTGGGGGGCATTTGCGGTTGGCGTTGTGATTTAAAGTCCTGCGTTGAATGTATCGCGGGCAAGCACCGCTCCCACATGAGATCCCATTCCCCCTGTGGGAGCGGTGCTTGCCCGCGATAAGGCTGGACGCGATCTAAAGTGAACGCTAATCACCCCTTCAACATCGGATACAGCGAAACCACCAACAGCAGCGCCATCCCCCCGTTAAACACCCGCAACCAGAACGGGTCGCGCAACGCGTTGCGCAGCAGGCTGCCAAACCCAGCCCAGACACAAACACTCGGTGCGTTGATCAGCGCGAACACCGCAGAAATAATCACCACATTGGTGAAGTAACCCTGCAGCGGCGTGTAGGTACTGATCGCACCGACTGCCATGACCCACGCCTTGGGATTGACCCACTGAAACAGCGCAGCCTGCATAAACGTCTGCGGCTTGCCCTCATGTCCTGATGCGTCAGACGCCGGGCCAGAAGTGGCGATCTTCCACGCCAGGTACAACAGATAGGCAGCGCCGACGTAGCGCAGGATCGAATACAGCAGTGGGTAAGCTTGAAACGCAGCGCCGAGCCCAAGACCCACCGCCAGTACCAGACTGAAAAAACCACAGCTGATACCGAAAATATGCGGCACCGTCCGGTTGAATCCGAAGTTCACACCAGAGGCCAGCAGCATCATATTATTGGGGCCCGGCGTCACCGACGTGACGAATGCAAACAAGGCGAAGGCAAGCAGTAGATCGAGAGAGAGCGACATGGAGCGGTCCAGACGTCAAAGGGCAGGCCTTCACCCTAACGAACCAACGCCCAAAAACACACGAACAGTCAGGTAAAAATACAACCGGTACAGTTCTGGATAACCAAGGACTTATCGGGACTGTACTTGAGCGCTTAGCCTTGACGATCCTTGCTGACTTCAGCGTTATCAGCACTGATCTCACCGCGATTATCAAATGCCCGAACAGCTTGCATCTGTGGATCAGCCAACAGTTTAGCCTTGGCGATCTGATACTCGTCGAAGGTCAGCCCGCGACGATTCAAATCTTCCAGCGCTAACTGATGTGTTTCCTGGGCGGTGTAAGGACGCAATTCAACGGCATGATGGGTGGAGCAACCGGAGACAACAGCAACGGTCAATAACAGGGCAAAAGCGTAAATGCGGTTCATGAGAGCCTCCGGATCGGGTTCATTTCGGGAATGAACAAAGGTTACGCCCGGAGTCGTTTACGTAGAAATCACTGCTCTTGATAGTCGGTATTGGTGGGGGAAAATTGTCAGAAATGCAATCGCTGTCGTGCGGCAAACATTGGACCTGTAGGAGCGCACGAGCACCGCGAGGCCCCGATAGCGGTGTATCAGACAGAACGCCATCGCTGCCTCGCGGTGCTCCTGAGCTCCTACAGATCCTTCAAACAGTACTCAAGCCCGCCACTTACCCCAATACTCCAGCGAAGTGCGCCACAGGCAGATGCCGATAAAGTACGCCGACATCGTGAACCACACGCCCATCACCACTGGCCCGTTATGGGGATGGTTGATGATCAGCAACGCACTGCTGATCAACCAGATGGTGGTCACCAGGATATTCAGCGGCATGAAACGACGCACTCGGAACGGATGCAGAAACTTCATCCGTGTCACCGTCAGCAACGCCAGACCGATGATGGTCAGGAAGGTCACCCAAGGCGATGGCTGAATGATGTATAGACACAGCGCCACCACGTTCCAGGCCGCCGGAAAGCCCTGAAAGTAATTGTCCTTGCTCTTCATTTCCAGATTGCAGAAACAGAACAGCGACGACACCAGAATGATCGCAGTGCTCAACAACAACGTATAAGGCGGCAGCGGGATGTAGCTATAAATAAACAACGCAGGGATAAACACGTACGTCAGATAATCAATGACCAGGTCCAGCACTGAACCGTCAAAGCCCGGCAACACCGACTGCACGTTGAATTTGCGCGCCAGCGAACCATCGACGCCATCCACTGCAAGCGCCAGGCCTAGCCACAACAGACATGCCTTGGCTTGATCATCGAACAGGGCAATGGTCGCCAGAAATGCAATGACCACGCCGGTGGCGGTAAAACCGTGGGCACCCCAGGCTTTAAGCCAGGCCACTCGTTGAGTCGATATCACAGGAAAATGTCTCCAAAAGGTGTAGCGGACCAGTGTAAACCTGGTTGGACGGACTATCGACCGGCCATCGGTCGATAAGGTTCACCGCCGGACGGTGTTAACGCCCTGCCAGTTCAGGGTTGCATCATGCGCCGAGCAAGCGAAACGCACGATAAAAAAATGCCTGCCAGCGACCAATATAGGAAAAATCCCCACTCTTTTAAACATATCCATTACCATGCCGCCCGTCGGTTTCCAAACGGGATTAATAGGGAATCCGTGATGACCTCAAGGTCGTCAACCGGAACTGCCCCCGCAACTGTAGGCGCTGAGCCCTGCTCCATCGATGCCACTGGGTCACTCCGGGAAGGCCCGAGCACGGCGATGATGCGTCAGTCAGGAGACCTGCCGACATCAGAAAGCTGCACCGCAGCCAATAAAGCGGCCGCACTTTCTGGCAACTGACCCACCGGCGGGGTGTCCGGGGAGTACATCCGTCAGCACGGCGGCACAGCCGTGACTGATTGACCCTGCCGAGCCTTTGCCAGCAGCAAGTCGTGATGTGTATCCAGCCAGAACACCATCGTGCGGATAACCGTTCGAATGGAGATCGTTTTTCATGTCTTTGCCTCGTTTTGCTGTTCTGCTTGCTGGACTGGGTTTTTCTGCGCTGACCCTGGCGGCCAACCCGGCCCAACCCTCTGGCATGCAGACAACCTACCCGCTGACTCTGGATAACTGCGGCGTGCCGCTGACCTTCGCCAAGGCGCCCGGCAAAGCTGTGACCATTGGCCAGTCAGCCACTGAAATCCTTTATTCCTTGGGGCTGGCCGAGAAAGTGGTCGGGACTTCGCTGTGGTTCAACAACGTGCTGCCCCGTTTCAAGGACCTGAACGACAAGATCCCGCGTCTGGCCGATAACGATCCCAGCTTCGAGGCGGTGATCAACAAGCGCCCGGAACTGGTCGCCGTGCAATTCGAATGGATGGTCGGCCCCCAAGGCGTGGTGGGCACCCGGCAACAATTCAACGAAATGAAAATCCCCACCTACCTCATGCCGTCGGACTGCGAAGGCAAAGACAATCTGAAAGGTGCTGATGGCACGCGCCTGCGCCCGTTTTCGATCGACAGCCTGTACAAGACCGTCACGCAACTGGCGCAAATCTTCGACGTCCAGGCCCGTGGTGCCGAGTTGAACGCCGACCTGCAGGCACGTCTCGCCACGGCTCAGGCCAGCGTCAAAGGCAAACACCTGAAGGACGCCTCGGCAGTATTCTGGTTCTCCAGCGCAGACCTGAACGTCGACCCTTATGTCGCCGGTCGCAAAGGCATTCCGGCGTTCATGATGGACACCCTGGGTCTGCGCAATATCGTGCAGTCCGATGAGGAATGGCCGACGGTTGGCTGGGAAACCATCGCCAAGGCCAACCCGACCATTCTGGTACTGGCGCGCATGGACCGCCGCCGCTTCCCGGCCGATGATTTCCAGAAAAAACTGGAATTCCTCAAGACCGACCCTGTCACCAAAAACATGGACGCGGTCAAGAACAACCGGATTGTCATTCTGGACGCCCAAGCCATGGAAGCGACGATTCGTACCTTCGACGGCATCGATGAACTGGCGGACGCCATCGACAAATTTGATCTGCACCCATGACAGCGCAATTCGCCGGTCGCTTGTTACGCAAGATTTGCCTGCACGGAGCCTGGGTGCTGGCGGTGTTGCTGGTGGCGATTGTCGCGGGCATTGCCATTGGCGAAACGCCGATCAGCCTGTCGCTGGTGTTTCAGGTGCTGGCCAACAAGCTATGGGGCGCAGGCTTCGTGCTCGACCCTATCGATGAAGGCATCGTCTGGAATTATCGCCTGACCCGCGCCCTCGTCGCAGCGGCCTGCGGCGCGGGCCTGGCTATTTCGGGCGTGGTTTTGCAATCACTGTTGCGCAACCCCCTGGCCGATCCTTACCTGCTGGGCATTTCCGCCGGGGCCTCGACCGGCGCGGTCCTGGTAGCGATCATCGGCGTGGGCGCAGGCGCTATCTCGTTGTCAGCCGGGGCGTTTGCCGGGGCCATGGCCGCTTTTGTGCTGGTCGCCCTGCTGGCGCGCAGTACCGGCGCTGTCAGTGGCAGCGGGCAGATCATTCTCGCGGGCATCGCCGGTTCGCAACTGTTCAACGCCCTGACCTCTTTCCTGATTACCAAATCAGCCAACTCCGAACAGGCACGCGGCATCATGTTCTGGCTGCTGGGCAACCTCAGTGGCGTGCGCTGGCAATCAGTCACGCTGGCCGTGCCGGTGGTGTTGATCGGTCTGGCGGTCTGCCTGTGGCATCGGCGCTCGCTGGATGCGTTCATGTTCGGCAGTGATTCCGCCGCGGCCCTGGGCATCCCGGTGCGTAGGGTTCAAGTGATATTGATCGCCACGGTGGCGCTGGTCACGGCGGTGATGGTCTCGCTGGTGGGTTCCATCGGTTTTGTCGGCCTGGTCGTGCCCCATGCGGCGCGCTTGCTGGTCGGCGTGCGTCATGGTCGTTTGATCCCGGTCAGTGCCCTGGCCGGCGCGGTCTTTCTGATCGCTGCCGATGTGCTGTCCCGCACGGCGATCAAGGGCCAGGTCTTGCCCGTCGGAGTCATCACCGCCCTGATCGGCGCACCGGTATTCGCCGTGATTCTGATAAAGGCCAAGGGGGGTCGATGAGCATTCTCAAACAGCCAGCGACCGACATCGACCGCGACGTGTTGTCGTGCTCCGGTCTGAACTGGTCGATCAAGGGTGTGCCCATTGTTCGGGATGTCGCGTTGCAGTTACGGCGCGGTGAAACCCTGGGATTGATCGGCCCCAACGGCTCCGGCAAATCCAGCCTGCTGAAGTTGCTGTCTGGCATCCGCACCCCGGCCAGCGGCGAGATCTACCTTAACGGCATTAACCTTGCCGCCATGAAACGCCGCGATGTCGCGCAGATGATTGCGGTTGTCGAGCAGCAGGCGGAAACCTCGGACGCGATCACGGTGCTGGACGCTGTAGAACTGGGCCGCACGCCTTGGCTTTCAGCGCTGGAGCCCTGGTCAGCCGCAGACGATGGCATTGTTCGTCAGGCCTTGCACGATGTCGACATGGCCGACAAACCCAAGCGCGCCTGGCACAGCCTGTCGGGGGGCGAAAGACAACGCGTCCACATCGCCCGCGCCCTGGCTCAACGACCGCAGATCCTGTTGCTGGATGAACCCACCAACCACCTGGATATCCAGCATCAGTTGAGCATTCTGGGGCTTGTCAGATCATTGTCGGTTACGACCCTGATCGCCCTCCACGACCTGAATCAGGCGCTGGCCTGCGACCGACTGGCCGTGATGGACAAAGGCGCACTGATCGCCATCGGTGAACCGTCCGAGGTTCTGACCTGCGAGTTGCTGCGCGAGACGTTTGGTGTAGAAGCGCACTACCTGACCGATCCGTATGACGGGACGCGAATATTGCGGTTCAGGTCGTAAAGCTGAAGAAGTCAGTCAATGGCGCGGGCCCGTGGGACCGGCTTCAGCCGGGAAGAGGCCAGGACAGACACTGAATCTTTATCTGGAGAAATACCGCCTTCCCGGCTAAAGCCGGTCCCACGGTGTCAATCAGCTTGCAGGCGAACATAGAATCCCCCACAGGGGTGCGCGCAAAACCTCGAACCTATACCAATCCGCACTCCATATGCGTCGTCTGCCACACCGGATCGTTTTCCACATCCACTACCCGGAAACCCTGCCGTTCCCAGAAGCCAATCGCCCCCGGCAAAAACGGATGGGTGTGCAGGTAAAGCACGTCCACGCCTTGTTCAACGGCACGCGCTTTGAGGGCCTGGAAGATCGTGGTCGCCAGGCCTGAACGGCGATACTCCGGAATCACGAACAACCGGACGATCTCCACCGCCTTACGCTGCCCGTAATCCAACTGAGGGAAGCGGCCGTCGTACGGCAAGTAACCGATTGCAGCGACGATTTGCCCGTGGCTTCGGGCAATCAGAAACCGGCCGCCGCCTTGCTCGCTGTACACCTGAGCAAAGTTCGCCAGATCGGCTGGCATGCCTGCCGAATCGAGCTTCGGGAAGATTTCTGCACGGGCTCGCAGGACAAAATCCACCACGGCGGGGATCTCTTGAGGTGCTACAGCAACGATTTCTACAGCAGACATATTCAGCGTTCGGTCAGCGAGTGGAGCGTCATCCTAGCCGATCAATCGCCCCGATGCCGGGTGAAAGTCTCCAGTAACCACGCCCCCGCCGGCCCCAGACTACGTTGCCGAGACCAGATGACGTCCACCGCCGAACTGCGCGGCCAGCCAGGTACGTCAAGTTCCTTGAGCTTGCCGCTGGCATAACCCGACACCAGCCAGCGTGGCAATGCAGCCCAACCGAAACCGAACGCAGCCATGTCCATCAGCAACAAATAGTTGGGGGCCGACCACGGGCGATGGCCGCTGATGGGCAAATCATCGGTGGGCACGCTTTGGTCCACCAGGGTGTTCAAGCGCAGCGCCCGGTACTGCGCCAGATGTTGATAATCGACCTTCTCCAACTGAGCCAGCGGATGTTTGTGGGCCACGAACAAACCGAAATCCGCCCGCTCGGCGATGGTGGCGTAACCGACTTCAGGCGGGTAGCTGGCCTGTGCCGAAAGCAGGCCCAGACAGGCGCGGCCTGATTGAATCAGGCTGATAGCGTCGCCGTGCTCGGCAAATACACATTCCAGTTCCAGCTCGGGGAATTGATGGTCCAGCTCTGTCATGCGCAGTTCGAAATCGGCGAACTGGTTGGCGTCGGACAACACCAGCGTCAGGCGTGCCTCCATTCCCCCGGCAAGCCTTCCAGCGGTTCGACGCAGTTTGTCCGAAGCGGCCAACACGTCTTCGATACGTCCGAGCATGGCCCTGCCTGCTTCAGTCAGGACCGGGTGTTTCGAGGAACGGTCGAACAACGCCAGTCCCAGGTCGATCTCAAGTCGGGCAATGGCCTCGCTGATGGTTGATTGACTCTTGCCCAGACGCCGCGCCGCCGCGCTGAACGATCCAAGCGCAACCGTCTGGGCAAACGCTTCCAGGGCTTCCGGTGAATAACTCATGTGAACCTCGTATCGGTTTTACCGATGGAAACGATTTTCACTTTAACGCAGGGGCCGATGAGAATGCACGTCAGCTCAACATTGCAATGCGATCTCTTGTGGGAGCTGTGCTTGCCCGCGATAAGGCTGGACGCGGTTCACTTTAGATCGCGTTGTCCTTATCGCGGGCAAGCACCGCTCCCACAGGGAATGCACTTCAAGGCAGCAGTTTCTGGTAATCCAAAAAGGCCAACCTCATGCCAACCAAATCCATCAAGGAACGTGCCTTCCACGCGTTTCTTTTCGAAATCATCGGCGTCCTGCTGTTTGCCCCGCTGCTCGCCTGGGTCATGGGGCATTCGCTGGCCAAAATGGGCGCAATGACCGTCATGATCTCCACCGTAGCCATGCTCTGGAACATGCTGTTCAACGCCATGTTCGATGGCCTGCGGCGCAAATGGGGCTTGCGGCTATCACTGGGTACACGTGTACTGCATGCATTGGGTTTCGAGAGCGGCCTGATTCTGGTGATCGTGCCGTTGGCAGCGTGGTGGCTGTCGATCAGTCTGCTGGAAGCGTTCCTGCTGGATATAGGTCTGCTGTTGCTGTTCTTGCCGTACACCTTGATCTTCAACTGGGCATACGACGCTCTTCGGGAGCGTGTAATCCAGCGCCGCCAGGCTAATCGCCAAGGGTTTTCGCAAGCTCGGCGATCAGAAAATCCCTGAACGCAGACACGGCCGCCGGCAGGTTACGTCCGGCCATGCTTTGCATTTCGATCCGCCGTGCCTGCATGCCTTCGTCGAGAATCGGCAAACAGCGCAATTCTTTGCCGACGACCTGTTTGTGCAGGGTCATTTCACTCGAAAGACTGATGCCTCCCTCCTCACGCACAAAGCTGTACAGCGCGCCGATGTAATTGCTGGTCAGCACCGGCTCGAACATCAGGCCTTGTACACCGCAGCAAATATCAAACAGTTGGCGCAGTGTCGTGTCAGGCCTTGGCAGAGCAATCGGGTAAGGCTGCAATTCGGCAAGGCTGACCGCGTCGCGTCCGGCCAACGGATGGGAGTTGGCAACCACGGCAAAGATCGCCCCGCTCATGACGTGCTCGACGCAGATTTCCTTTTGTGGCGTCAGGCTGAAGGTCAATGCCAGATCAGCCTCGCCAGAGCGGACTTTCTCTGTGGCTTCAGCCGGTGCGCACACTTCCAGGGTGAAGTGAATGCCCTGATACTCGCGACGAAATGCAGCGATGCTGTGGGGCATGTAATCCAGCGCGAAACCTTCCGAACAGGCGATGTTCACATTCCCGCGTTGCAGGCCGTGCAGCTCGGTAATTTCCAGCACCACCTGCTCCGCTTCCAGTTGCGATTTGCGCGCGTAAGCTGCCAGCCGCGTGCCGGCTTCACTGAGCACCATGCCCCGGGCGCGGCGCTCGAACAGGGTGGCGTCCAGGGCGAGTTCGAGCTTGGTGATCTGCCGACTCACCGCTGAAGCGGCGACATTCAGGCGCATGGACGCCTCGCTGATGGAACCGCAGCGGGCCACTTCGAGGAAATAGCGCAGGGCCGTGGACTGCACGCCATACAACTGCATCAGTACCTCCATGGATTGCCTTTTTGGCAAAGCAAGTATCGAAAGATTGTGCTTGTGGCATTGGTAAACCATCGCCTACATTCGTGTCCACACCAAAAAGAACATTGCCTGATTTCCTTTCCGCATTTGCGAACAGCTGCCCTTTGATTCAACCACTCTCGCCAACGGAGACGACGGCATGGGCATCAAAGGTTTCGCTTTCAGTATTGCGCTGCTGGGCTCCATCAGCAGCTTCCCGGCCCACGCCGGTAAAGCCAACGACACACTGGTTTACGCTTCCGACAGCGAACCTGAAAACATCAGCCCTTATCACAACGACCTGCGCGAAGGCGTGATTCTCGGTCGGCTGATCTGGGACAACCTGGTGTACCGCGATCCCAAAAGCGGCGAATACAAACCCATGCTGGCCACCAGCTGGAAACAGGTCGACGACACCACCCTCGATTTCGAACTGCGCAAAGGCGTCAAATTTCACAACGGCGACGCATTCACCGCCGACGACGTGGTGTTCACCCTCAACTACGTCGTGTCGCCCGAAGCCAAAGTCGTCACTGTGCAAAACGTCGACTGGATCAAGAGCGCCGAAAAAACCGGTGACTACAGCGTCCGCCTCCATCTGAAAAAACCTTTCCCGCCCGCCCTGGAATACCTGTCCAACGCCGTGCCGATGTTCCCGAAAAACTATTTCGAGAAAGTCGGCATGGCTGAATTCAGCCGCAAACCGATTGGCACCGGCCCGTACAAAGCCGTCTCTGTGGTGGCAGGTGAAGGCGTGACCATGGACCTCAACAAGGACTATTTCAAAGACAGCCCGCAAGGCCTGCCACACATCGGCCACATCAAGTTCCGCGTCATCCCGGACGCCGAGACACGCCTCGCCGAATTGATGACCGGCGGTGTCGACTGGGTATGGCGCGTGGCACCGGATCAGTCGGAGAACCTCAAAAGCATGCCGAACCTGACCGTGACCAGCGGCGAAACCATGCGTATTGGTTTCCTGATTCTCGATGCTCGCGGCACCTCCAGCGAAAACTCACCGATGAAAAACCTCAAGGTGCGTCAGGCGATCAACCACGCCATCAACCGTGACGGGCTGGCCTCGCAACTGGTGGGCGGTGAAGCCAAGCCGCTGCAGGTGGCGTGCTATCCGGGGCAATTCGGTTGCGATACCACGGCGGCGACGGTCTACAACTATGACCCGGCCAAGGCCAAGGCGCTGCTCGCTGAAGCCGGTTATCCAAACGGGTTCGAGACAGAAATCTTCGCCTACCGCGACCGTGATTACGTTGAAGCCATCATCGGCAACCTGCGCGCCGTGGGCATCAACGCCAAGCTGCGCTACCTGAAATACGCTGCCCTGCGCGATCAGCAACGCGGTGGCAAAGTACCGATGTCGTTCCAGGCCTGGGGTTCGTTCTCGATCCTCGACACCTCGGCCTCGGCTGGCACCTGGTTCAAGGGCAACCCGGACGACAATATCAAGGACCCGCAAGTCCAGGGCTGGCTGCAAACCGCCGACAACGCCCTCGACCCGCAGGTGCGCAAGGACAACTACCGCAAGGCCTTGCAGCGCATCAGCGAGCAAGCCTATTGGGCGCCGCTGTTCAACTACTCGATGAACTACGCCTACACCTCCGAACTTGAGTTCACGCCGTATCCGGACGAATTGCCGCGCTTCGTGCTGTCCAGCTGGAAATAAGCCACAACCACCGTTGCCGTGGTGCTGCGTAATCGCGCCACGGCAAACCTCCACTTTTTCAGCCAATGGATACGAGGAAACTTGCCATGCTTGGGTTCCTTCTGCGTCGTCTGGGTATCGCTGTGTGCGTTGCGATTACCGTGTCGATCATCAGTTTTTCTCTTCTGCACCTGTCCGGTGACCTGGCCACTGCCATTGGCGGGCCGGAGGCCAGCAGCGAACAAATCGAACAGATCCGTGTGCAGTACGGTTTGGACAAACCTTTGCCAACCCAGTACTTCAACTGGCTGGGCGAATTGCTGCGACTCGATCTGGGCGACTCTTTTTTCTTTCAGGAATCGGTCTATAACCTGATCGCCAGTCGCCTGCCGATCACTTTGAGTCTGGGCGCAATGGCGCTGGGCATCGCGCTGTTGGTGGCCATCCCGCTGGGTGTATTGGCCGCCGTGAAACGTGACACCTGGATCGACCGCCTGGCATTGAGCATCGCCGTACTGGGCCAGGCCATGCCGAGTTTCTGGTTTGCGCTGATGCTGATCGTGGTGTTCGCCGTCACCCTGAAATGGCTGCCGGTATCGGGTAACTCGACGTTCCTGCATTTCGTGATGCCCGCCATTGCTTTGGGTTACTACGCGACCCCGGCGATCATGCGCCTGACCCGCGCGGGCATGCTTGATGTGCTCAATTCCGATTACATCCGCACCGCGCGGGCCAAGGGTTTGCGCCCGGCGCGGGTGCTGTTCAAGCATGCGTTGCGCAATGCGTTGATTCCGGTCGTAGCGCTGGCGGCGGTGGAGTTCGGCTTCATGCTCGGTGGTTCGGTGGTGATTGAAACCGTGTTCTCCCTGCAAGGCGTCGGGCAACTCGCCTGGGACGCCATCGCCCGCGACGACTTCCCCGTGGTGCAAGCCGTAGTCCTGCTGATCGCCGTTATCTACATCATCCTCACCTTGCTGGCCGACGTGCTCAACGCACTGCTCGACCCGCGCATTCGTGTGCGTTAGGAGGCTTTGCCATGTTCTTGAAGACACGCCATTCAAATCCTGACTACCCAATGCTCATGTCGAACACAAAACCTGTGGGAGCGGTGCTTGCCCGCGATAAGAGCACCGCAGATATCAGGTCTATCGCGTCCAGCCTCATCGCGGGCAAGCACCGCTCCCACATAGAAAGCATTTCAGTTCAGGCAGTTGTGAATGATTTGTGCCGCGCTGAAAGGAGGCTCCCATGAGCACACCTGCCGCCCCTCTCGCCATCAACGATTACCTGCCACCGCCCAGCAGCCTCAGCCGGGTGTTGGGCAAAAGCTTTCGCCATCGCGGTTTTGCCATCGGCATTGTGTTGCTGATGATCATCTTCATCGGTGCGCTGTTTGCGCCGTGGCTGGCGCCTTACGACCCTTACGTCCAGGACGTGATGCTGCGCATGAAACCGCCAGTCTGGATGGCCAACGGCACATGGGAATACCCGCTGGGTACCGACAAGCTGGGCCGTGACTACCTGTCGCGTTTGCTCTACGGCGCGCGTATCTCGCTGTTCATCGGTGTCGCCGCCGCGTTGATCTCCGGCTTTATCGGCACAGTCATGGGCCTGTTGGCCGGTTACTACGGCGGCAAGGTCGACGCCTTCATCAGCTATCTGATTACCACCCGACTGGCGATGCCGGTGGTGATGGTTGCACTGGCTTCGGCTTCACTGATGGGCGGCTCATTGAAAGTCGTGATCGTGCTGCTCGGCTGCCTGTTGTGGGATCGCTTTGCAGTCGTCGTCAGGGCTTCGGTGCAGCAGATTCGCGATGCCGAATACGTCGCCTCGGCCCAAGCCTTGGGTTGCTCGACCCTGCGCATTCTCGCCAGTGAAATCCTGCCCAATCTGGTGGGCGCGCTGATCGTAGTCGCTACCCTGGAAATGGCCCACGCGATCCTGCTGGAATCGGCGCTGTCATTCCTCGGGGTGGGCGTACAACCGCCAACTCCGTCCTGGGGACTGATGATCGCCGAAGGCAAACCCTACATGTTTTTTTCCCCGTGGGTCATCGCCATTCCCGGCGTTGCCCTGATGATTCTGGTGCTGGGCATCAACCTGGTCGGCGACGGTCTGCGCGACCTGATCCTGCCCGACGGCCGCAACTGATAGAGGAGCCACGAACATGGCACTACTCCACGTTGAAAACCTGCGCGTCGACATCCCCATGGGCAACAGCCCGACACCGGATGACATGCTGCACGCCGTGCGCGGTCTGGATTTTGAAGTCGAGCGCGGCGAGATGCTGTGCATCGTCGGTGAGTCCGGCTGCGGCAAATCCCTGACCTCTCTGGCGCTCATGGACCTGCTGCCTCGCAAGGCCAGACGCACCGCAACCCGACTCACACTGGACGGCATCGACATGCTCACCCAGAGCGAACGGCGCATGTGCGACCTGCGGGGCAACCGCCTGGCAATGATCTTTCAGGAGCCCATGACCTCGCTGAACCCGGCTTACAGCATCGGTGATCAGTTGAGCGAAGTACTGACCCAACACCGCAAGGTCTCTCGAAAAGACGCCATGGCCCGCGCCGCGCAGATGCTGGAAAAAGTCGGCATCAGCAACGCCACGGAACGGCTCGGCCAATACCCGCACCAGCTCTCCGGCGGTTTGCGGCAGCGGGTGATCATTGCCATGGCCTTGATGTGCGAGCCGGACCTGATCATCGCCGACGAACCCACCACCGCACTGGACGTGACGATTCAGGCGCAGATCCTGCGGCTGATTCGCGACATTCAGAAAGAATTCGGTCTGGCGGTGATTTTCATCACCCATGATCTGGGTCTGGTGGCGCGTATCGCTGACCGTGTCGCGGTGATGTACGCGGGGGAAATCGTCGAAACCGCCCCCGCCCTGCAACTCTTCGAAAACCCGCAGCACCCGTATACCAAGGGCTTGCTGGCAAGTATCCCGATCCCGGGGAAGACCAAACCCGGCGAAGCGCTGGGTTCGATCCCTGGTCTGGTGCCCAGTCTGGTGGGTGAACAACAAGGCTGCGCATTCCGTAACCGTTGCGGTCAGGCCGTTGATGCCTGCGCGCAGAACATTCCCGAAATAATGCGAGACGGCCACATGGCTCGCTGCCTGTTTGCCGCGCCGGGTCCGGAGCCGACCCGCCAACAGGCTCAGCTCCAGCAAGGGAGTGCCCGCGCATGAAAAAGGACATTGCTCTGGAGCTGTGCGACATCCGTCGCGAGTTCCGCATGAACAAAGGCTTCTTCAAAGCCCCCGCCACCCTCAAGGCCGTGGACGGTGTGTCGCTGCGCCTGATGCGCGGCGAAACCCTCGGGCTGGTGGGCGAATCCGGTTGCGGCAAAAGCACGCTGGCGAAAATGCTGCTCGGTCTGCTACCGCCCACCAGCGGCGATGTACTGGTCAATGGCAAACATCTGGCGGCCACCGATCGCAAGGAAATGTCCCGGCATATCCAGCCGATTTTCCAGGACCCGTATTCGTCGCTGAACCCGCGCAAGACGCTGCGGGAAATCGTCACCCTGCCGCTGATCGTCCACGACATCGGCACCACTGCCGAGCGTCGCAAGAAGACCGAAGAAATGCTCGACGTGGTCGGTCTGCCCAAGCGAGTGATCGACAGCTATCCGAGCCAATTGTCCGGCGGCCAACGCCAGCGTGTGGCAATTGCCCGCGCCTTGATCATGCGCCCGGACGTGCTGATCTGCGACGAGCCCACGTCAGCGCTGGACGTTTCGGTACAGGCGCAAATCCTCAACCTGCTCCAGGACCTCAAGCGCGAATTCGGCCTGACTTACCTGCTGATCAGCCACAACCTGGCGGTCATCGAACATCTGGCTGATCGCGTTGCGGTGATGTATCTGGGGAGGATCGTCGAAGAACGCACCCGCGAATCCTTGTTCGCCGCGCCCGGCCACCCCTACACCCGTGCGCTGCTCGATTCGGTGCTCACCCCCGATCCGCGTTTGGGCATCCCCGACATCGGCCTGCATGGCACCTTCCCCAACCCCATGTCTCCGCCATCAGGTTGCGCATTCCATCCGCGTTGCCCGAGCTGTTTCGCGCCCTGCAAGACGGCCTACCCGGCCAATGATTCGATCATCGGCGGCAAAGTACGCTGCCACCTCCACGACAGTCCTGCCCAAACTTTGGAGCTCGTCCACTCATGAGTCGCTCACAGGCCATCCACAACACTACCGAGCAGTTCGACAACGGCGCCTTTCTGTCCCTGCTCGAACGCAGCGTTGCCCTGCACACCGAAAGCCAGATTCCAGACCAACTGCCGGAGCTCTACCGCTACCTCAAGGAATTCATCACGCCCCACGTCGAAGCGCTGGGCTTCAGCGTGCAGGTCTACGACAACCCGTTGCCCAAACGCGGACCGCTATTGATCGCCACCCGTATTGAAGACCCGGCATTGCCGACGGTGCTCAGCTACGGCCATGGCGATGTGGTTAACGGCTACGATGCGCAATGGCGTGAAGGCTTGTCGCCCTGGGAAGTCAAAGTGGATGGCGAGCGCTGGTACGGTCGCGGCACCGCGGACAACAAGGGCCAGCACCTGATCAACCTGACGGCGCTGGAACAAACCCTCAAGGCTCGCGATGGCAAGCTGGGTTTCAACGTTAAACTGCTGCTGGAAATGGGCGAAGAGGATGGCTCACCGGGTTTGCGTGCGTTCTGCGAAGCGCATCCTGAAGAACTCAAGGCTGACGTCTTCATCGCCTCGGACGGCCCGCGTCTGGCGGCTTCGCGCCCGACGATATTTCTCGGGTCACGGGGCGTGTTCAACTTCGAACTCAGCGTCAACCTGCGTGAAGGCGCGCACCATTCCGGCAACTGGGGCGGGCTGCTGTCCAACCCGGGGATCATTCTGGCCAACGCCATTGCCAGCATGGTCGATGAAAAGGGCCGGGTAAAAATCCCCGCACTGATGCCCAAAGAAGTGCCCGAAGCCGTCCGCCTGGCGCTGGCGGATATTGAAGTCGGTGGCGGTCCCGGCGACCCGGAAATCGATCCGAACTGGGGCAACCCCGAGTTGACCCTGAGCGAAAAAGTCTTCGGCTGGAACACCCTCGACGTCATCGCCTTCAAGACCGGCAACCCAGATGCGCCGGTGCATGCGATCCCCGGTAAAGCTAACGCCCACTGCCACATCCGCTTTGTGGTGGACAGCGACTACACCACCTTCATCCCGGCGGTGCGCGCGCACCTGGATGCCCACGGTTTCACTCAGGTGGAAGTCAAACAGGGCCGCATCGACATGATGAACGCCACCCGTCTTGACCCGCAAAGCCCGTGGGTCGGCTGGGCGCTGAACTCCCTGGCCGAAACCACCGGCAAAAAACCGGCCCTGCTACCCAATCTCGGCGGCTCGCTGCCTAACGACGTCTTTGCTGATGTGCTCGGTTTGCCAACGCTTTGGGTGCCACATTCGTACCCGGCCTGCTCGCAGCATGCGCCCAACGAACATTTGCTCGCCCCCGTAGTGAAGGAAAGCCTGCAAATCATGGCCGGGTTGTTCTGGGACCTGGGCAACGATGCCGCTCGACTGACGCAAGAACATCAACAGCGGGAGCAAGCCAAATGAGCGACCCTCGACAACAGGCGCTGGACTGGCTCGCGGGCCAGGGTGAGGCGATGGAGTCCCTGCTGCAACGCATCGTCGACACCGATTCCAACAGCTACGACAAAGCCGGTGTCGATGCGGTGGGTGCGCTGCTTGCGGCGGAACTGGAAGCCGACGGCATCCTGCTCGAACGCATGCCCGTGGAGGGCTTTGGCGATGTGATGCTCGCTGAGGTTTCCGGCGCTGCGGGCAAGCCGGTATTGCTGCTGGGTCATCGCGACACGGTTTTCCCCAAAAGCACCACCACGACGCGGGGCTATAGCCGCGACGCCTCCCTCGCTTACGGGCCGGGCGTGGCGGACATGAAAGGCGGTCTGGTCCTCAACTGCTTTGCCCTCAAAGCGCTGAAGCGCGCCGGTCAACTGCCCTACCCGGTTCAGGTGTTGTATACCGGTGACGAAGAGATCGGCTCCGGTAGTGCTCGCGGCCATATCGAAACCGCGGCGCGTGCGGCCCGCGCCGTGCTCAACACTGAACCCGGCAGAGCCAGCGGCAACGTGGTCAGCGCCCGCAAAGGCGGTGCGACCTTGATCATCGAAGTCACCGGCCGCGCGGCGCACTCAGGGGTCAACCATGCCGACGGTGCCAGCGCCATCGAAGCCCTGGCGCGCAAGATCGTCAAACTGCATGCCCTGACAGATTACCCGGCAGGCATCACCACCAACGTGGGTCTGGTTTCCGGCGGCACCTCCAGCAACACTGTCGCGCCCAGCGCCACGGCCAAGCTGGACGTGCGCTTCATTGAGCTCAAGCATTGGGACCAGATATTCGAAGCGATTCAGAAGATCGTCGCCGAAGAAGAATTGCCCGGCACCACTGCCGTTTTAAAAGAAGCCACAACCTTCCTGCCCATGGAAGCGCAACACAGCACTCGCTTGCTGGCGCTGTATCAGCAGCAGGCGCAGACATTGGGCTTCAGTGTCGAAGGCGAATTCACCGGTGGTTGTGCCGATTCCGGCTTCACCGCAAGCCTCGGCATTCCGACCCTGTGCGGCCTTGGTCCGGTGGGCGGCAAGGTGCATACCGACCGCGAATACCTGGAACTGGACACCCTCGTGCCCCGCGCTCAGGCATTGGTGGCGACCATTCTGGCGGTGGGTGAAGCTTACTGAGGGAATTGGTCTCTTCGAAACGCCGGGGATTGGCTATCCACATCGCTCACCCCCGACGTTAAGGTTGGCGCCATCGCCCGATTGGGCAGTGAACCTACGAGAGATCAACCATGAACGAACGCATCCAATGGGCCACCGTGGCCCCCGAAGCCTACCGCGCCATGGCGGCCCTTGAAGGGGCCGTCGTCAAATCCGGACTGGAAAGCTCGCTGCTGGAATTGGTCCGGTTGCGCGCCTCGCAAATCAACGGCTGTGCCTTCTGCATCAACAAGCACGCCAACGACGCCCGCCGCGCCGGGGAAAAAGAATCCCGCCTGCAAACCCTTAGCGTCTGGCGTGAAACCGCGTTCTTCACTCCTCGGGAAAAAGCGGCGCTGGCGTGGGTCGAAGCCATGACGCTGTTGCCCAATCAGCAAGCCTCGCAGGAACAATACCTGGCATTACAGGAGCATTTCAGCGACAGCGAAGTGGTCAACCTCACCCTCGCGATTGCGACGATCAATGCCTGGAACCGTTTTGGCGTCGGGTTTGCGATGGTGCCAGCGTAAAGCCCAAGCTGGAATGCTGCCTGCCTGTGGGAATGTGATGTCGTGGGACCGGCTTTAGCCGGGAAGAGGCTACTCCAGACGATGCATTCGTGTCGTCAGAAACTCCGCCTTCCCGGCTAAAGCCGGTCCCACGTCATTCTCTCCAATATTTCAATCTCACCGTTCCTACAGAAAGCAGCGCCTGCTAACTCTGCGCATCACCCCGCCATCGGTTGCACCCGACAGCCCTCCCCCCTATGATTCGCCCCGTCGCTGCACATCAGCGATCGGATTTGGCGATCCGGACTACATATACGCAACAGCTCCAATGCTTGGTTGTCTTCACTTGTGTGGGCAACAGTTATGGCGGCTGTGCGTGGGAGACCTTCGGGTCTGCCGGGTATATGTGACCGGTTCGCCAACCTGCGTACAGCTGCCACCTGATTTTGTTTGGCGACGAAACCGGGGCAGGTTTGAAATCACATAGATGGAATAACCGAATGCCTCAATACACCCCGCTCTCCCAATCCCCCAATACCGTCCTGTTCATCAACCCCGACGCCCCGCTGCCCGACCTGCACCACTTCGCCGTGCAACGCCTGCGTGCCGTCAAAGACCTGATGAACAGCCTCAGCGACGCCAAAGAACCCGACACAGCCAGCCTTGCCAATGCCGCTCACCTGCTGCTGCAGGACAGCTGCGAGGTGCTTGAGATTATGGAAGTCCGGCTCGACAAGCTCGGCGCCTGATTCAATGCAATCTCCTGTAGGAGCTGCCGAAGACTGCGAATCGCGGTTTATATGCCACACCGCTTCGCAGCCTTCGGCAGCTCCTACAGGAATTGTGCGCTGCTCATCTATCGATCAAATTTGCAGATGCTTCACATAAGGACTATTGGTTGGAGTACAGCCCCGGCTGTGAGGAAACTCGCCGGCACTCTTATTACAGGCCCTTACCAACATGACCAACAACGTTCTAAAACTGGCTGCTTTCAGCGACGGCGACCAGGGCGGCAACCCCGCCGGTGTATGGCTCGGTGATTTTTTGCCGGATGAGGCAACGATGCAGCGGATTGCTGCCGAGGTAGGGTTTTCCGAGACTGCGTTTGCAGCACCCATCGCCGAGGGCTTTCGGGTGCGGTATTTCTCGCCTGAAGCCGAGGTACCGTTCTGCGGTCACGCGACGATTGCCCTCGGTGCGGCACTGGCCGGGCAGCATGGCGATGGGGTGTTTAATCTGACGCTGAATCAGGCGCAGATCAGCGTCGAAGGCCACGCCCAGGGCGATTTGATTTCAGCCGCTCTGCAATCACCACCGACTCACAGCGGCCCTGTTGATGATGCCTTGCTGCACGAAGCACTGGCGATGTTCGGCTATGCGCAACACGATCTGGATGCGCGCATTCCACCGGCATTGATCAACGGTGGCGCGCAGCATCTGGTGCTGGTGTTGAACAGCCGGGAAAAACTGCGGGCCATGGAATATGACCAACAGGCCGGACACGAGCTGATGACCCGAGCCGGATGGGTCACGGTATTGCTAGCGTATGCGGAAAACCTGCAGCTGTTCCACACCCGCAATCCGTTCGCGTGGGGCGGCGTGTACGAAGATCCCGCCACTGGCGCTGCAACCGCGGCGTTCGCCGGTTATCTGCGCGATCTTGAATGGCCCCACGGCGGGCATATCGACATTGTGCAGGGCGAGGACATGGGCAGTCGCTCGATACTGCGGGCGCAGATTCCGGAACAAGGCAGCCCGGAGCAGGAAGGCAGTTCGATCCGGGTTTCCGGCATGGCTCGCAAGCTGTAAGTCAGACCTTGAGCCGTGAACCGCCAATGGCTACGCCCACCAGCATCACGGCGACGACCATGAACGCGACTTCCAGGCTGCTGGCGTGGGCGATGAAGCCAATCGCTGCCGGGCCGATCAGAATCCCGGCGTAACCCAGGGTGGTCAACGCCGGGACTGCGACATTCTCGGGCATGCTCTTTTGTCGGCCCAGCGCGCTGTAGCACACCGGCACGATGTTCGAACAGCCCGCGCCCACCAACGCGTAACCGAGCAGTGCGGCTTGCCATGACGGTATGAGGGTCGCCAACGCCAGCCCCGCCGCCGCACACAAGCCACCAAGAATGACGATGTGCCGTGGCCCGACACGCCGCACCACGGCATCGCCGAACAATCGGCCCAGGGTCATGGTGAAGGCAAATACCGCGTACCCCAGCCCCGCGTAGGAGGTTTCAACACCGCGCAACTCGCTGAGGAACACCGCGCTCCAGTCCAGCATTGCGCCTTCGGACAGGAACACCGTGAAACACAGCAGGCCGAGGAACAGCACCACGCCCCGTGGGATGGCGAATGGCGGGCCATCGGTTTCGCTGCCGTAAGTCAGGAAATGCGGTGCGGCCTTGAGCAGCGCGATCAGTAAAACGGCGACAACGGCAAACATCGACACCAGAGGCGACGCGCCCACGCTCAACAAACCGGCGACTCCCGCTGCACCGGCGATGCCACCCAGGCTGAACAGGCCATGAAAACCGGACATCATGGTTTTGCCACTGGCACGCTCGACGATGATCGCCTGGATATTCACCGCACAATCCAGCGCCCCCATGGCGGCGCCGAAGATAAACAGCACGGCAATCAACGACGGCAGATGCGAAACCGTGGCCAACAGCGGCAGGCACAGACAGATGATCGCCGAAGAAATCAGCAACACCCGGCGACAGCCAATTCGCGCTGCCAGCGCACCGGCCAAGGGCATTGCGATGATAGAACCGACACCCAGACACAGCAGCAACAGGCCCAAAGTGCCCTCATCCAGCCCGACCCGGGCTTTGGCATACGGCACCAACGGTGCCCAGGCGGCAATGGCAAAACCGGCAATAAAAAAGGCCACACGGGTGGAGAATTGCTCCAGTCGACCCGGCACAACCGGTGCCGAGGTGCTGATGGAAGTCATGCAGGCTCCTTGAAAAACGGCGGACCAAGAGGTCCGGAAATGGAGTGCAGACTAACAAAGGTTGGGGGTTAACCAAATGGGTATGGAGGAGTGGGTATCTTAGGTTGGCGCATTTCCCTGTGGGAGCGGTGCTTGCCCGCGATAAGGCTGGACGCGATTCACTTTAGATCGCGTCCAGCCTTATCGCGGGCAAGCACCGCTCCCACAAGGAAAATGCATCAGCCTGGAAATCCCATTCGCAAATTTCCCGCCGGGATCACGCTCGCTCCAATAGGTTTGCGCAGCTAAACTACGCACCATTTTGAACCGGGCCGCCCTGCAATTGCCCGCGACGTGAAGAGGCTGCTGTGTATAAAGGTGTGGTGCTGTCGGTCCTGGCTTCAGTGCTGTTTGGGGTGATGTATTTCTATACGTCGCTGCTCAAGCCACTGGGTGGGGAAGAGATCTTCGGCTGGCGGATGTTGCTGACGGTGCCGTGTGTGACCGTCTTTCTGTTGTTCAGCGGCGACTGGCATCTGGTCAGAAAGATCGCCGGACGTATCCGCCAGCAACCGGCACTGCTGATTGGTATCGCTTTGTGCTCACTGCTGTTGGGCGCGCAGTTGCTGGTGTTCATGTGGGCGCCGCTGCATGGCCGCAGCCTGCAGGTGTCCATGGGTTATTTCCTGCTGCCACTGACGATGGTCGTCACCGGGCGCATCGTCTATGGCGAGCGGCTGTCGCGGTTGCAGAAAATCGCCGCCTTCTGCGCCATGGTGGGTGTCGCCAACGAGTTGCTCAATCATGGCAGTTTCGCTTGGGAAACCTTGCTGGTAGCAGTCGGCTATCCACTGTACTTCGTGCTGCGCCGTAAATTGGCCACCGATAACCTGGGCGGCTTGTGGTTCGACATGGCCTTCATGCTGCCCATCAGCGTATGGTTCATCGTCAACGGCGATGCCTCCGTGGTTGAACAATTCCCGATGCTGTATCTGCTGATTCCAGTGCTGGGGCTGATCAGCGCCTCGGCACTGGTCAGCTATATCGTCGCCAGCCGCCTGCTGCCATTCAGCCTGTTTGGCCTGCTCAGTTATGTCGAGCCGGTGTTGCTGGTCGGCGTAGCATTGCTGTTGGGCGAGAGCATCGGCCGCGACGAATGGATGACTTACATTCCGATCTGGCTGGCGGTGCTGGTGCTGATTTTAGAAGGCTGCAAACACGTACTGGCGCAGCGTCGGAGCTGATTACTGGATAAAGCGCTCCAGTTGCATTTCCTGCAAACGGCTCAGGGTGCGACGAAACGCGAACGACAGATAACCCTGGGTGTAGAGCTCGTGCATGGGCACTGCCGCCTCGACATATAAAGGCACGCGACGGTCGTAGCATTCGTCGACCAACGCGATGAAACGTCGGACTCCGTCATCGTGGGGCGACAGCTGCGGCAGTTCGCGATCACCGGCGACCACTTGCTCGACTGCGTCCTCAGTGCCACGGGCAATTTTCGCTTCGCGCTGTGGCGCACTGAGGGCCGGAACTTCACTGAGCAATATCGTCGAGAAGCGGTCGCACAGCTCGATGAAGTCCATGGCGGCCAGCGGCTGCTCACACAAGTCGCCATAGCGGCACCACAACACTGAGTCGCTGTGCTGAATGCTGTTGATGCTGCGATGGCCCACAGGTACTGCGCCACTGGACACGGCTTCATTACCTTTGAGCGTTTCCAATACAGATGCCAGCGCACTGCTCTGCCCCGGCGTGGTAACGAAATACCGCTGATGCAGCAGCCCCGGATGCAGGCGATGGTCTTCGCCGCCATCCACCGTGACGACCTGCATGTAACGCTGAATCGCTGCAATAGCGGGCAGGAATCGCTCCCGGTTATGACCATGGCTGTACAACTGCTCGGGTGGCTGGTTGGAGGTGCAGACCAGCACCACGCCTGCTTCGAACATCGCTTGCAGCAAACCGCCGAGGATCACCGCGTCGCCGATGTCAGTGACAAATAACTCGTCAAAACACATCACCCGCACATCACGCCCCAGCTCATGAGCCACTACTTTCAGCGGGTTGGAGGTGCCGATCAGTTCGAACATGCGCTTGTGAACCCAGCGCATGAAGTGATGGAAATGCTGACGCCGGGCCGGAACGCTGAGGCTTTCGAAAAAACGATCCATCAACCAGGTTTTACCCCGCCCCACCGGCCCCCACAGGTATACGCCCTGAGCCGTTTTCGGGTTGTCGTTCAGTGCCTGAAAACAGGCCTGCAGCTGTTGAACCGCCTGCAACTGCGCAGCGTCCGGCTGGAAGCCCAACTGCTCGACGGCCCGCTCATAGGCCTGCAAAGGGGACACGACATTCATGGGTGGTGCATCGCTCGGTTGAGGGAGGGGGTGCAAAGCATATACGAACGCTGACACAACCTGTAGGAGCTGCCGAAGGCTGCGAAAGCGTCATATCTGACACACCGCGGTTCGCAGCCTTCGGCAGCTCCTACAAGTTTTCTGTCGCATTCGTTAGCACCCACCAGCCACATTCAGTAACATCCCCTCTTTTTGCTTTCCGGCATTTCCCCTTCAGGTAACTCATGAAACCAGCCCGTATACGCGCCGATGTCCTGGCCGGACTCACCACATCCTTCGCTCTGGTGCCCGAGTGCATCGCCTTTGCCTTGGTCGCTCACCTCAACCCACTGATGGGCCTTTATGGCGCGTTCATCATCTGCACGCTGACCGCACTGTTCGGTGGGCGGCCGGGGATGATTTCCGGCGCGGCAGGTTCCATGGCAGTGGTGATCGTCGCGCTGGTAGTGCAACACGGTGTGCAGTATTTGCTGGCGACGGTGCTGCTGGGCGGATTGATCATGATCCTGTTTGGCGTGCTGCGCCTGGGCAAGCTGGTACGGATGGTGCCGTATTCGGTGATGCTCGGATTCGTCAACGGCCTGGCAATTGTGATCGCCATGGCTCAGCTCGAACACTTCAAGGTGGGCGACGCCTGGCTGACTGGAAAACCGTTGTACCTGATGATCGGTCTGGTGGCGCTGACCATGGCCATCGTCTACCTGCTGCCACGCCTGACCAAGGCGATACCGCCTGCGCTGATCGCGATTCTGGGCGTCGGTCTGCTGGTCTACCTGCTTGATCTTCCGACCCATACCCTGGGCGACATGGCGCATATCGCCGGCGGCCTGCCGAGCCTGGCCTTGCCGGAAGTGCCGTGGGATCTGGAAACCCTGCGCATCATCGCGCCTTACGCGATTCTGATGGCGCTGGTGGGTCTGCTGGAAACCCTGCTGACCCTCAACCTGACCGATGAAATCACCGAGAGCCGTGGCTTCCCTGACCGTGAATGCGTGGCGCTGGGCGTGGCCAACATGGCTTCAGGCGTGTGCGGAGGCATGGGCGGTTGCGCGATGATCGGCCAGACTGTGATCAATCTCAGCTCCGGTGGCCGGGGTCGTTTGTCCGGCGTGGTCGCGGGGTTGATGATCCTGATGTTCGTATTGTTTTTGTCGCCGCTGATCGAAGAAATCCCGCTGGCCGCGCTGGTCGGGGTGATGTTCGTGGTGGCCCAGCAGACCTTCGCCTGGGCGTCGTTGCGCGTGCTGCACAAGGTTCCGGTCAACGACGTGCTGGCGATCATCGCCGTGACCGTGGTGACGGTATTGACCGATCTGGCCACGGCGGTGATGTTCGGGATCGTGATCGCGGCGCTCAACTTTGCCTGGCAACAGGCGCGGGAGTTATACGCGGATACGCATCTGGAGGCTGACGGCAGCAAGGTGTACACCCTGCACGGCACGCTATTCTTTGCCTCCACGACGCGCTTTCTCAACCAGTTCGACACGGCTGAAGACCCTGCCCAGGTCACTCTGGATTGCCGCCACCTGAGCTTTGTCGATTACTCGGCGGTGTCGGCTTTGCAGACTTTGCGCGAGCGCTACACCAAGGCAGGCAAGCACCTGCGCGTGGTGCATTTGTCGAATCGTTGCAAGCAGTTGCTCAAGCGGACCGATGTGCAGCATGGGTGAGGCTGGTTGAATGCAGCCTCTGTGGCGGATGCTATTTTGGATCCGCAAGCTGATGTGTGACGTGGGACCGGCTTTAGCCGGGAAAGCGGTATTTCTAACGGCTCATTTTTAGCGCCTGTGACGACCTCTTCCCGGCTAAAGCCGGTCCCACGACATTGCGCCAGCACTTTGGGCATTCCAGTCATTCGTGTTGTCGACAAGCAATCCGTTATACCTCGATATCCAGCAACGCCGCGCCCAGCGCCTTGCCGTGTGCATCCAGCGCCAGTGAGCGAGTTACGCCGCCGCGCAGGATGCCGGGCAGGACAAAGTTCAGAGCGTGAACGTTGGGTAGCTCATAACGGCGCACGGAGCCTGAGTTCGGGTCCAGCAGCTCGGCGAAATATTCAGCCACCCGCTCTGGACTCAGTGCCTCACACAAACGTGAATAGTCTTCAGCACGATAGGCAATCACCGAGATATTCGAGGTGTCACCCTTGTCGCCGGTTCGGGAATGGGCCAGCTCGCGGAGTTTTACCGGCTTGCTCATGATGCATCCTCCAAGTGTACCTGCGCTTTGACCGCAGAACGCGGCACGAATAACGACGCGACCGCCACCACCTGACGCAGGCCTTTAGTTGCCCCGGCGCCGCCATAGGGACCGTTGGTGTACAGGGTTTCGACTTCATTGCCGATGCGTATCGCCTGGGCCTTGTCGGCACAACGGGCGGCCACGCGTAGACGCACTTCCCAAGGCTCACCCGCGGTGCGCGAACCCAGATCGTCACCGTGCAACGAGTCCACGCCAAGCAACTCGGCACGGATGTCTTCATAGATGACGCCGGTCAGTTTCAGACGTTCCAGCACCACATCCCGGGCCAGCCTGCCCCGCGCCAACGCACCCGGCCCGCCATAGGAAATCTGCCCTTCGCCAATCCAGCCATCGAGAAAACCCACCGAGACTTTCAAGGTTTCGGGCCTTGGCTTGCCCTGCGCGCCACTGACCCGAACCCGGTCCAGCCCCTCAACCTCAAACCCGACGGTCGAAAAATCTGCACAGACATCCGGCGTCAGGTACGCCGCTGGATCGTGTACTTCATAGACAAGCTGCTCGGTGCAGGTCGCGGTGTCGATACGCCCACCTGAACCTGCGACTTTGCTGATCACTGCAGAACCGGATGCATCCACTTCAGCCAAAGGAAAGCCCAGGCGCGCCAGGTCCGGCACGTCCTTGTAGCCAGGGTCGGCAAAATAACCGCCACTGATCTGCCCCGCGCATTCAAGCAAGTGACCGATGAGGGTGCCACGGCCCAGCAACGTCCAATCATCCGCCGCCCAGCCGAACTCAAACAGCTGAGGTGCAAGGAACAACGACGGATCAGCAACCCGCCCGGTGATCACGACATCGGCATCGGCCCGCAGTGCCTCGACAATCCCTTCGGCGCCCATGTAAGCGTTGGCAGAGATCAGCCGCTCGCCCAGCGAACCCAAGGTTGCGCCGTTATCCAGAAACTGTTGCGGGTTCACCTGCAAGGCAGCCAGCACGTCATCGCCGGTCACAGCAGCGACTTTCAGGCCATGTAGACCCAACTCGGCAGCAAGGCGCCGCACCTCCCGTGCCGCCGCCAACGGATTGGCCGCGCCCATGTTGGTAATGACCCGCAAGCGCCGCTTCGACCCTGCGCCTACAAACGGCAGCACTCGGCGCATGCGCTCACTCAGCAATGGGTCGTAGCCGGTTTCGGGGTTGTCCAGTCGAGCCTGTTGCGCCAACGCGATGGTGCGCTCGGCGAGGCATTCGAAGACCAGATAATCCAGATCACCGTGTTCAGCCAACTCGACGGCAGGCTCGATACGGTCGCCGGAATAGCCGGCGCCGGAACCGATGCGTAAGGTTTTCATGTTGGTACTCCTGACAAACAAAATATAAATCACTGAATAAATGCGGTTTTCATGTGGGAGCGGTGCTTGCCCGCGATAAGGGCGACGCGGTTCAGGATAAATCGTGGTGCTCTTATCGCGGGCAAGCACCGCTCCCACATAGGCCCCGTGTATGCAGCGCGACTTCGGGGGGCTCCGGTCAGAACACACCCAGCAGCAGCGCCGTCAGGGTCATCAATACCGAGGCGGCGAACAGGAACGGAATGGTGAAACGCTGGTGGTCAGCCAATTCGATCTTGCACAGGCCCACCAGCAGGAACGTTGCCGGGGTCAGCGGGCTGACCGGGAAGCCGGTGGTGTGTACGCCAAGCAATGAGGCCTGGGCCACTTGCAGCGGATCGACGCCCAGCGCCTTGCCGACTTCGGCAATCACCGGCATGACGCCGAAATAGAACGAGTCCGGATCAAACAGCATGCTCAGCGGCATGGAGATAAAGCCCACGACCATCGGGATCAGCTTGCCGTGACCCGCAGGAATCTGCGCCACCGCCACTTCGGCCATGGCCTTGAGCATGCCGGTGCCTTGCATGATGCCGGTGAACACCCCGGCCGCGAGCAGGATGCTGGCCATGGTCAGCGCGGTTTTGGCATGCGCATCGATACGAGCCCGCTGGGCGTCGACGTTCGGATAGTTGATGCACAACGCGACGACCGTGCCGAGCATGAACATCACCACCGGATCCACCAGGCCGGAAATCATCACGCCCATCACTGCGATGGTCAGGATCAGATTGAGCCCGAACAGGCGCGGGCGACGCAGGATCTCTTCGTGATCAGCCAACACCCGCTTTGGCACTACGTCCACGTTGGTGCCAGCCCCCAGGCCGAGGCGTTTTTCTTCCCGACGACCGAGCATGAAGGCACAGAAGAATACGAATGCCAGCCCCACCAGTTGCACCGGGATCAGCGGCTGGAACAGGTCCGCCACCGGCACATGCAAGGCCGCAGAAGAACGCAAAACAGGGCCGGTCCACGGTAAAAAGTTGACCCCGGCGGCCATGGCCGTCACGCAGGCCAGAATGCGTTTATCCATGCCGAGTCGTGTGTACAGCGGCAGCATCGCCGGGATGGTCACCAGAAAAGTCACGGCCCCGGAGCCGTCCAGATGCACCAGCAGCGCCAACAGTGCGGTGCCCATCACAATGCGTGTCGGCCGAGTACCGACGGTGCGCAAAATGCGGTCGATGATCGGGTCGAGCATGCCCGCGTCGGTCATCACCCCGAAGAACAGAATGGCAAACACGAACATACCCACCACAGGGGCGACGTTCTTGATGCCGGTGATGATGAAGCCGCTGGTTTGCAGACCGAAACCGCCGATGAGGGCAGCAATAATCGGTAAGGCAATCAGTGCGACGAGGGGTGAGAGGCGTTTGCTCATGACGGCAGCGAGCAGACAGAGAATGGTAATGACACCGAGCGTGGCGAGCATAGGTACTTCCTGTTCGTCATCCTGTCCGCTGGCGCGGCGAATGAGCTGTTGTTGTTTTCAACGAGTATTGAAAACACAGGTAAGCTTTGTAAATTGAAATGTTCAGCACCCTGTATTCGGAAAAACAAAATGAATAACTCGAATGCGAAGAACTCCATCCAGCACATCCGCGCCTTTCTTGCGGTCGCCCACAGCGGTAGCTTTGCCAAGGCCGCGCTAAAACTGAATCTGAGCCCTTCGGCACTGACCGTGCAGATCCAGCAACTCGAAGAATGGCTCGGCGTACCGTTGCTGGAGCGCAGCCCGCGCCATGTGAGCCTCACCGCGGCGGGGCAAAGCAACTTACTGCCCATGGAGAAATTGCTGCTGGACCTGGACAACATCGTCAGCGGCGCTCGCGATCTGGCGGCATTGCGCCGTGGCGTAGTCACCATCGCCGCCCTGCCCTCCATGTGCTCCAGCACCTTGCCGCCCGTACTGCGCCTGTTTCGTGATCAGTTCCCGGGCGTCGAAGTACGCTTGCGCGATGTGGTGGCGCAACGCATCGACGCGCTGGTCCGGGAAGGTGAAGTAGATTTCGGTTTGGGAGTCCGCGCGCGAATGGGCCACGGCCTGGACTTCGAAGTGGTACTGACCGACCGTTTGTGTCTGTTCCTGCCGGCCAATCATCCGCTGGCCAGACACACGTCAATAAAACTTGAAGAGCTGGCCGATCAACCGATTATTCTGACCGGTCGGGACAGCAGCGTGCGCGAGCGAGTGGAGCAATTGTTCGCCGATGAGCAACTGACACTGGTGCCCGGGCTGGAAGCCAATTACATGTCCACAGTGCTGGCGCTGGTTCGTCAGGGCCTGGGGATGACGCTGTTGCCGGAGTCAGCTGATGAAGGCCGGGATGATATGGTTTGCGTCCCGGTGGACCATCCTGGTGTCAATCGAGACATCGGTTTGATCACCCGAAGCGGCCGGGGCTTGAGCCCGGCGGCACGGCAGTTTATCGAGCTTCTGAGAAACACCTTGCGACAGAACGTTTACTGAAGGCCGATCCTCCAACTGTTTATTTGCCCTCCCCTGAATGGAATCCAAGGAAACCCCGATGCATTCACTCCCCACTTTGCTGATGCTCGCCTTCAGCCTCTCGTTCACTCACCTGGCAGGGGCTGCCCAGGCTGAGCCGGAATTTGATGCCAAAGTGCGCGACGCCGCCTCGCAGGTCATGCAGCAATACAACATTCCCGGCATGAGCATCGCCGTAACGTCCAATGGGCAACAGCATTTCTACAACTATGGCGTTGCTTCAAGAGAAACAGCCCAGGCTGTCAGCAGTGACACGCTGTTCGAGCTCGGATCAATCAGTAAAACCTTCACGGCGACCCTGGCGACGTACGCCCAGGCCAACGGCCAATTATCCCTTGGCGATCATCCGGGCAAATACCTGCCGCAACTCAAGGGTAGTGCTTTCGGCAACGTTAGCCTGATCAATCTGGCCACTCATACGGCAGGCGGCTTTCCCCTGCAGGTGCCCAACGAGGTGCAGAACAACGAGCAACTGATGACGTACTTGCAGGCCTGGCAACCGCAATACCCGGCAGGCAGCAAACGCACCTACGCCAACCCGAGCATCGGCATGCTGGGGATGATCACCGCCAAGGCGATGAACACCCCGTTCGAGCAGGCAATGGAACAGCAACTGTTCCCAAAACTCGGACTGACCAACAGCTATCTGAATGTGCCTGCCGACAAGATGAGCTTGTACGCGCAGGGCTATAACAAACAGGACGCACCGGTCCGTTTGCAGAGCGGTGTGCTCGGCAATGAAGCCTACGGGATGAAATCCAGCAGCAAGGATTTATTGCGTTTCGTTGAGCTGAACATCAACGCTGGCAAGACAGACAGTGCGTTAGCCAAGGCGATTACTGATACGCATGTGGGTTATTTCAAAGTGGGGAAAATGACTCAGGACCTGATCTGGGAGCAGTACCCCTACCCGGTCACTGTTGAGACGCTGCAGGAGGGCAACTCGTACAAGATGGCTTTCGAAACCCAGCCTGCCAGCCCGATCAATCCGCCGCTCGAACCGCAGCAAAATGCCTGGATCAACAAGACCGGATCTACCACTGGCTACGGCGGCTATGTGGCATTTGTTCCGGAGAAGAAAGTCGGCATCGTGATTCTGGCCAACAAGAATTACCCCAATGAAGCGCGGGTGAAGTTGGCGCATGAGATTTTGCGGGAACTGAAATAACCACTCTATCCCTGTAGGAGCTGCCGAAGGCTGCGATTGATTTTACCTGACACACCGATTCGCAGCCTTCGGCAGCTCCTACAGGCATCTCTCCCCACCTGAACCCCACCTGAATAAAAAATCCAAATACGATCCAGCGCGAAAAAACAACTATGCGCATTCAATAATGAGTATCATTATGTTACGCATTGTTTCAGGCGTGTGTCTTTTATCGCCCTGAAGCAGATCAGCCTAATGCATTAACCCTGGTGAAACATGCTCGTTCCTTTTTTGATCATGCTGCGCGAAGGGATTGAAGCCGCGCTTATCGTTGGCATCATTGCCAGTTACCTGAAGCAGACCGGCCGTGGCGAGTGGATGCCGGCCGTGTGGATTGGCGTATTCCTGGCCGTCGCCCTGGCGCTGTTTGTCGGCGGCGGACTGGAACTGGTCAGTGCCGAATTCCCGCAGAAGCAGCAGGAATTGTTTGAAGGCGTCGTCGGCCTGGTGGCTGTGGTGATCCTCAGCTCCATGGTGTTCTGGATGCGCAAAGTGGCGCGTTCGATCAAGCACGCTCTGCATGAATCTCTCGACGCCGCCCTCGCGGGTTCGAAAAACCAGACCTACGCGTTGATTGCCATGGTGTTCTTTGCCGTGGCCCGCGAAGGGCTGGAAACGGTGTTTTTCCTGCTTGCCGTCTTCCAGCAGAGTGAGGGAGCCAGCGCACCACTGGGCGCCCTGCTCGGCCTGATCCTCGCAGTGGTGATCGGTTTCGCCATCTACAGCGGCAGCATGCGTTTGAACCTGAGCCTGTTCTTCCGCTGGACCGGGCTGTTCATCCTCGTGGTGGCGGCCGGGATTCTCGCCAACTCGGTGCAGGCGCTGCATGAAGCCGGGGTCTGGAACCACTTGCAAACCGTGGTCTTCGATATCAGCGCAACGTTGCCGATGGATGGCCCAACAGGCTCGGTACTGGCGGGCATGTTCGGTTATCAGGACGCGCCGACTATCAGCACCCTCAGCGCTTACCTGATTTATCTGATCTTCGCGCTGGTGCTGTTTTTTATGCCCCACGCTCGGGTAGTGAATTTGCCCACCCGACCGGCGCATTCGCATCCCTCTTCCGCTACAAACGAATAAGGCAATCCATGTCGAATCGTCCTACAGGGCTTTCAGATAAAGCCAAGCCACCTCGCGCCTTGAAATTGGCTGTCGCCGGTTCCGTGGTGCTCATGATCGCTGCGGGCGGGCTGTTTTATTACGCCTCGCAAAGCGCGACCAAAAAGCGCGCCGCCAACAACAGCGCCGAGACCGTGGTCACCATTCATGCCCATGCCTGTGAGCCCAATGCGCTAACTGTGCCAGCGGGCAAGAACGCCTTCCGAATCGTCAACCGTTCCGAGCGGGCCGTTGAATGGGAGATTCTCGATGGCGTGCTGGTGATTGAAGAACGGGAAAACATTGCGCCAGGTTTGAGTCAGGTGATCAATGCCAACCTGCAACCCGGCGACTACGCGATCACCTGCGGACTGTTGAGCAATCCGCGCGGCACCCTACACGTGACGCCGACCGCCGAGTCGGAAGCCAATGCCAAGGCGCGCCCTTCGATGGTTGCTTTCATCGGTCCGTTGTCGGAATACCGGGTTTACCTGAGCACCCAGGGTTCGGCGCTGATCAAGGCGGTGAACGCCCTTCAGGATGCTATCGCAGCGGGCGACTTGAGCGCGGCACAGGCGGCCTATCTTCCGGCCCGGGCGGCTTATCAGCGTATCGCCCCCGCTGCCCAGCGTCTGGCAGAGCTGGATAACGCAATCAACGCCCGCGCCGACTACTACGAAAAACGCGAGCAGGACCCAGGATTCAGCGGCTTCCATCGCCTTGAATATGGACTGTTCGACCAGCACAGCGTTGAAGGCCTGCTCCCGGTGGCGCAGCGTCTGCAAACCGACGTCACCACGCTCAAGCAGCAGTTGCTGGCGCAGAACATGGCCCCCGAACAACTGGCCAGCGTCATCGCCCGCAACATGCGCAGCCTCGCCGAAATCCGCAGCAACGGCGAAGAGGAACGCTACAGCCACAGCGATCTGAACGGCTTCGTTGCCAACCTGGAAGGCACCCGCAAGGTCATCGAGTTGCTGCGCCCGATGCTGGCAAAAAGTGCCAAGTCGCTGCTGGAGCAGATCGATGCCGCCGCCGCTGCGCTGGACACCGAATTGAACGGCCTGAGCACGGGCACCGGCATGCGCCCTTACGACCAGGTGGATGCAGAGCAACGCAAGTTGATCGCCAGCAAAGCCAACGCCCTGGCGGATGCGCTGGGCGGGATAGATCAGGCGCTTGGCCTTTCGGGGCTCTGATACTAAGACAGCAACTCTCTGAGTTCAATGCGCCCCTGTGGGAGCGGTGCTTGCCCACGATAAGGCTGGACGCGGTTCACTTTAGATCGCGTCGCCCTTATCGCGGGCAAGCACCGCTCCCACAGGTAACCACCAAACAACTGATTTCGAGAAAGACCACTAGCCATGAACGACTCAGACAACAGCAACGCCCCACAATCCGTACAACGCCGTCGAGTGCTGCTAGGCCTCGGTGCTGCGGGTGCGGCTTTGGCTGGCAGCAGCCTGAGCGGCAACGTATTGGCAGCCGCTCCGGCACAGGTGACTGAAGCGCCGAATAGCGAAAAGACCGCTGACCACAACGAATTCTACGGCATCCACCAGACCGGGATCGTCAACCCGCGTCCGGCGTCTGGCATGCTGGTGGCGTTCGATGTATTGGCCGCCGACCGGGAAGACCTGGAGCGTCTGTTTCGAACGCTGAACGAGCGCATCACGTTCCTGATGACCGGCGGAACAGTGCCGCAGATTGATCCGAAGTTTCCACCTGTGGACTCCGGCATCCTCGGCCCGGTCGTCACGCCGGATAACCTGACCATCACCGTTTCGGTGGGCGACTCGCTGTTCGACGAGCGCTTCGGCCTCGAAAGCGTCAAGCCCAAGCGTCTAAGCCGCATGGTCGGCTTCCCCAACGATGCGCTGGAAGCGGACAGCTGCCATGGCGACTTGAGCATTCAGTTCTGCGCCAACAGCGCCGACAGCAACATCCACGCCCTGCGCGACATCGTGAAAAACCTGCCGGACCTGCTACTGGTGCGCTGGAAGCAGGAAGGCACGGTGCCGCCGCAAGCGCCGAAGAAACCCGGCCAGCCACCGGAAAGCGCCCGTAACTTCCTCGGTTTCCGCGACGGCTCGGCCAACCCGGACTCCAATAACCAGAAGACCATGAACGAGCTGGTCTGGGTGCAACCGGGCAGCGACGAACCGGACTGGGCCGTCAATGGCAGCTATCAGGCGGTGCGGATCATCCGCAACTTTGTTGAGCGCTGGGACCGCACGCCATTGCAGGAACAGGAAGCGATTTTCGGCCGGGTCAAAACCACCGGCGCGCCCATGGATGGCAAGGTAGAAACCGATGTGCCGGACTACGCCGCCGACCCTCACGGCAAGAAAACCAGACTGGATTCCCATATCCGTCTGGCCAACCCGCGCACGGCTGAAAGCCAGCGCAACCTGATCCTGCGTCGCCCGTTCAACTACTCCAACGGCGTCAACAAGAATGGCCAGCTCGACATGGGCCTGCTGTTCATCTGCTACCAGTCCGACCTCGAAAAAGGCTTCATCACCGTGCAGACCCGCCTCAATGGCGAACCACTGGAGGAATACCTAAAGCCGGTGGGCGGTGGGTACTTCTTCACCCTGCCCGGCGTGATCAACGACCAGGACTTCATTGGTCGCTCACTGCTTCAGGCTTCGGCCAAATCCGACACCAAAACTGCGTAATGACTACCCCTTAAAGCCACCTCAACAGGAAGAGTCCCATGAAGAAGTTGCCTTTTGCTTTGCTGCTCACCGCCGGTCTGCTGCAGACCCCGGTCTTCGCCGCCACTGCGCCGCTGGACCTGGTAGGGCCGGTTTCGGACTACAAAATCTACGTCACCGAACAGATCGGCGAGCTGGTCAGCCACACCCAGAAGTTCACTGACGCAGTGAAGAAAGGCGACCTGGCCACCGCTAAAAAACTGTACGCGCCGACCCGCGTGTTCTATGAAGAAATCGAGCCAATGGCTGAGCTGTTCAGCGACCTGGACGCCTCCATCGACTCCCGTGTTGATGACCACGAGGCTGGCGTGAACGCCGAAGACTTCACCGGCTTCCACCGCCTGGAATACGCGCTGTTCTCGCAGAACAGCACTAAGGATCAGGGCCCGATTGCTGACAAGTTGATGGCTGACGTGAAAGACCTGGAAAGCCGCGTTGCCGGTCTCACCTTCCCACCTGAAAAGGTTGTAGGCGGTGCAGCTGCGCTTTTGGAAGAAGTTGCTGCAACGAAGATCTCCGGTGAGGAAGACCGTTACAGCCACACTGACCTGTATGACTTCCAGGGCAACATCGACGGCGCGAAGAAAATCGTCGACCTGTTCCGCCCGCAAATCGAGAAGTCCGACAAGGTGTTCGCTGCCAAGGTCGACAAGAATTTCGCCACCGTGGACAAGATCCTGGCCAAGTACAAGACCAAAGATGGCGGTTTCGAGACTTACGACAAAGTGAAAGAAAACGACCGCAAAGCGCTGGTCGGCCCGGTTAACACCCTGGCTGAAGACCTGTCGACCCTGCGTGGGAAGTTGGGATTGAATTGATTTAACCCGATCTGTGAGATCGGGTGGGGAATTGATCTAATCCATCCTGTAGGAGCGGCGTGGGACCGGCTTTAGCCGGGAAGAGGCCAGTGCAGTCGACAGATATGCAGTGTGAGGAATAACGCCTTCCCGGCTAAAGCCGGTCCCACGTCAACTTGCGGATATCCCACAGGGGTTATGCATCCCCTGTGGGATATCCACCAAGCCTGCCTTCACGCCTTCTTGTCGTGATTGATGATCAGCTTGTAAAACGTTGCAGCCCCGCCTTCGGTGGCATACCCGGTGTTGTCCTGGGTATAAACACCCGCCTTGAAGTACAGCAACTTGTCTTTCCACGTAGCATCCAGCTTGGCACCCCAAGCAAAGTCAGCCGCATTCACTGTCAGATTGCCTGCAGGCGTCAGGTGGATGCTGTAGCTGAACCTCACGTTCAGCGGCACGCCGGAAGCAATGTTGATGACTTCGATTTCAGCGTCCGGGCTACGGCGGAATTTAGCGACGATATTGCCGGTCTGCAGTTTTTCCTTGAATTGATACTCGACCTTGAGCAACGGCTCGGTGCTCTGGAAAGCGTGAATCTGACCGATGACAATTTTGCCGGTTGAAGGCACTTGATTGACCGTGAGTGCAGCGCGCAGGAAATTGTCTGCCTGGGAGTAAGTCCAGTTGTAGACCTTGCCGTCCGCTGTCGTCTCTCGCAGTTCCGTCCGCGGGAATTTAGCGTTCTCCGTCTTGGACCCGGTTACCGGAGCCCAGAAGAACAATGTATTGCCAGAACGAAAATAACCATCCTGATACCCCTGAACCAGTTTAGGGGTATCAATAATCACGGATGGAGTGCCTACAGGAATGGAAAGGTTCCAGGTGGCGAGGTCGATCATCGCATGCTCACAAGGTGCGGCCAGCGCACCGACAAAGGTCTCTAAACCGGGCGCTTGAGCTACCGGATGGCTTCGTCTGGCGTATCGGCTGAATCGATTTTTTTGTGAGCAACACGCGACACTGAATTGGCGTCAATAAAACAGCGCTCCGCATTAAAGGCCACTATTTCGATATCAACGCTCGAATCAGGGCTCATGTCCTCCCCTGCCCTGCAAGCATCATCAAATATGGAAACTGCGAAATGAGAACCACGTCAGTTTTTTGGACGTGCGTTCTGTAATGGCTGCTTTACGGTTAAAAAAACATAAATAAATGCCGACCAACGGTATGAAAATAATCAAATCGAACGGCACTTTTTTGATTAAACCCTGTCGGCCGACGTGATTTTTTCACGAGTGTTAGTGCATCCGCTCATCAAGCCGATTGGCGATTCGGACTTGACTGTAAGACTTTGTTACAGGATTATAGTTAGCAAGCTAATTATGTTGTCACGAACAATATCCTCGCTAACTAATTTCCCGGTTCTTTTATGTCCCTCGATTCACTGCAGATGAGCATCAGCAGCGGCATGGTCGCTTCGTCCCGACAATGGCGCCGCATCTGCCACAACACACTGGTGCGCTATGGCGTTTCCGAAGCCTGTGCTGCGCCGCTGTTGATGATTCTTCGCTTGGGCGATGGCGTGAATCAGGTCACGGTGGCCCACGCAGCAGGCATGGAAAGCCCGACGCTGGTCCGTCTGCTTGACCAACTGTGCAATGCCGATATCGTTTGCCGCACTGAAGACCCGTCGGATCGTCGGGCGAAATCCCTGAGCCTTACCGAAAATGGCCGGGTGGTCGCGCTGGCCATCGAAGACGAGTTGCTGCGCTTGCGCCGCGAGGTACTTAAAGGCGTGGCCAAGGAAGACCTCGAAGCGACTTTGCGAGTGTTCAAGGCGTTCAGTGATGCGGCCAATCAAGACAGCGCGGGGTCGCTTTGAAAGATTTCTTCGCAGGCGTGCCACCCGCACGCGACTGGTTCTATGGCGTCCGGACCTTCGGCGCGTCAATGCTGGCGCTGTATATCGCGCTACTCATGGAAATGCCGAGGCCCTACTGGGCGATGGCGACGGTGTACATCGTCTCCAGCCCGTTCGTGGGTCCGACCAGCTCCAAGGCGCTGTACCGGGCAATCGGTACGCTGACCGGCGCAGCGGCGTCGGTGTTCATTGTGCCGATGTTCGTGCAGACGCCATTTCTGCTCGCCATCGTGATTGCCCTCTGGACCGGCACGCTGCTGTTTCTGTCGCTGCATCTGCGCACCGCCAACAGCTATGCGCTGATGCTGGCCGGTTACACCATGCCGCTGATCTCCTTCCCGGTGGTGGATAACCCGCAGGCAGTGTTTGAAATCGCCGTATCGCGGACCGAAGAGATCTTTCTCGGCATCGTCTGCGCCGCCGTGGTCGGCAGCATTTTCTGGCCGCGCCGCCTGGCGCCGGTCATGCAAGGCTCGGCAGATAAATGGTTTAGCGATGCCTCGGCCTACTGCGACCGCTTTCTGTCACGCAGCGCCAACGCTGAAGAAGTCGGCACCCTGCGCAGCTCGATGGTCGGCACCTTCAATACCCTCGAACTGATGATCGGCCAGTTACCTCATGAAGGCGCCCGCAAACAAACGGTGCGCAACGCCAAAGAGCTGCGGGGCCGCATGATCCACCTGCTGCCGGTGATCGACGCCCTGGACGATGCTTTATGGGCATTGGAGCGACGCACGCCGGAACTGGTCGCAAATCTCGCGCCGCTGTTGATCGAGACGCGCGCCTGGCTGGAAAACACCGCCAGTGGCCTGCAGACAAAACAATGGGAGACGTTGCATGGCGAGCTGGATCGCCTGCAACCCAGCGCGGCGCAGCTTGATGATCGCCGTCAGTTGTTGCTGTCCAACGCGCTTTACCGCTTGGGTGAACTCATCGATCTGTGGCAGGACTGCCGAACCTTGCAGCACGCCATCAAGACCGACGACCAGACACCATGGCGCGCCGTTTACCGGCATTGGCGGCTGGCGCGCATCACGCCGTTTCTGGACCGCGGGCTGATGCTTTATTCGGTGATGACTTCGGTGCTGGCGATCATCGTTGCTTCGGTGCTGTGGATTCTGCTGGGCTGGACCGACGGTGCCGCTGCCGTAGCGCTGGCGGCCGTGTCGTGCAGCTTCTTTGCGGCCATGGACGATCCGGCCCCGCAGATTTACCGGTTCTTCTTCTGGACCATGCTGTCAGTCGTTTTCGCCAGCCTGTACCTGTTCGTGGTGCTGCCCAACCTGCATGACTTCCCGATGCTGGTGCTGGCCTTCGCGGTGCCGTTTATCTGCGTCGGTACCCTGACCGTGCAGCCGCGCTTCTATCTGGGCACCTTGCTGACCATCGTCAACACCTCGTCCTTTGTCAGCATTCAGAGCGCCTACGACGCAGACTTTTTGAACTTCATCAACTCCAACCTGGCCGGTCCGGTGGGCTTGCTGTTCGCGTTCATCTGGACACTGGTCATGCGTCCGTTTGGCGTCGAACTGGCAGCCAAACGCCTGACCCGCTTCAGCTGGCGCGACATTGTTGCCCTGACCGAACCCGCGACACTGGCTGAACATCGGGCCATGGGCGCACAGATGCTCGACCGATTGATGCAACAACTGCCGCGTCTGACCATCACCGCGCAAGACACCGGCATTGCCCTGCGCGACCTGCGCGTGGCGCTGAATCTACTGGACATGCTGGCCTGGTTACCAAGGGCGCACGCGGGGCAACAGCTGTTGCTGCGCCAGGTCGTCGAAGAAGTCGGCAGCCACTTCCAGGCCTGCCTGAAAGCCGGTGAACGCCTGCCAGCGCCCAAAGGCATGTTGATGACCATGGACCGCGCACGCCGCGCCCTGACCGTTGAAATGCTGGGCGAAGAACCGGCCCGCCTGCATCTGCTGCATGCCTTGAGCGGTCTGCGTCTGGCGCTGTTGCCCGGCGTGGAAGTGGTCAATGCCGCGGCCGAAACCGAAGAATTACCGCCCCATGGCCTCGACGGAGCGTCCCTATGATTGGCGATCTGGACATCAGCGGGGTCTTCGTACCCACATTTCTCGCGCTGATGGGCATCACCTATTTACTGTTTCTCGGGGTCCACGCGGTGTTATCGCGCACCCATTTCTACCGTCTGGTCTGGCACCGGGCATTGTTCAACGTAGGTCTATACGCTTTGTTGCTCGGCGCCGTGGATACTCTCAGTCGATACCTGATGAAATGAAAAAACCTCTGCTTACTTTGGGCCGCGTGGTCCTGACTCTGCTGGTCGTGACCTTCGCTGCCATCGTCGTGTGGCGCATGGTCATGTATTACATGTACGCCCCCTGGACCCGCGACGGGCACATCCGCGCCGACATCGTACAGATCGCGCCGGACGTCTCCGGGCTGATCGAAAAAGTCGAAGTCGGTGACAACCAACTGGTCAGCAAAGGCCAGGTGCTGTTCACCATTGACCAGGACCGCTTCCGCCTGGCGTTGCGCCAGGCCAAGGCCACGGTAGCCGAGCGTCAGGAAACCTGGGAACAGGCCCGCCGCGAGAACAAGCGTAACCGTGGCCTCGGCAATCTGGTGGCCCGCGAGCAACTGGAGGAAAGCCAGTCCCGGGAAGCCCGCGCCCTCTCCGCCTTGCAGGAATCCCAAGTGGCGGTGGATGCCGCGCAACTGAACCTCGATCGCTCGGTGATCCGCAGCCCGGTAGACGGCTACCTCAACGACCGCGCACCTCGTGCCCACGAGTTCGTCACCGCAGGTCGCCCCGTGTTGTCGGTGGTCGATGGCGCTTCATTCCACATCGACGGCTACTTCGAAGAAACCAAGCTCGACGGCATACATATCGGCCAAAGCGTGGACATCCGCGTGATCGGCGACAACGCCCGCCTGCGTGGCCATGTGGTGAGCATCGTCGCCGGTATCGAAGACCGCGACCGTACCAGCGGCTCCAACCTGCTGCCCAACGTCAATCCGGCGTTCAGTTGGGTACGTCTGGCCCAGCGCATTCCGGTGCGCATCGCCTTCGACGAAGTGCCGGACAACTTCCGCATGATCGCCGGGCGCACCGCCACGGTGTCGATCATCGAAGACAGCCAGGCAATTCACACAGAGGAGACCGGCCAATGACACACCTCACGCGCCTGACGGCAACGGTCGGGCTTGGCTTGCTGCTGTCGGCGTGTCAGATGGTGGGACCCGACTACCAACTGCCCAAGGACGCCGCGATCAACCGTCCGGACCTGCAAGGCGAGTTGGCCGGAGAGTCGATCAATACCGTTTCCGCACCGGTCCCTGCTGACTGGTGGCGTCTGTATCAGGACCCACGTTTGGATCAACTGGTGCAGCAGGCCATGGCCTCCAATACCGACCTGCGCATCGCCGCCGCCAACCTGCAACGCGCCCGCTACCAGAGCTCCGAGGCCGAAGCGGCAGGCGGTTTTACCACCAGCGCCAAAGCCGGTGCGCAGCGCCTTCAAGAGTCCGGCGAAGCGTTTTTGCTGTCCGAGAAAGTCCCGGTGGGTAACGTCGGCGATGTGGGCATTACTACGTCATATCAGTTCGATTTGTTCGGCACCCTGCAACGAGGCATTGAAGCCGCCAACGCCAACGTTGATGCTGCGCAAGCCGCCGCCGACACCGCACGCATCACCTTGGTTGCCGACGTGGTTCGCGCCTACACCCAGGTCTGCGCCGCCAACGAAGAGCACGACATCGCCATGGAGTCGCTGAGCCTGCAAAAGCAGAGCGTCAGCCTGACCCAGCGTCTGCGTGACGCCGGGCGTGGTGATGAAACTCAAGTAACGCGCTCGGAAACCCAGTTCAAATCCTTGAGCGCGGAATTGCCGCGTTACGAAGCCTTGCGTCAGACCGGTCTGTATCGTTTGTCGATGCTGCTGGCCAAGCCGCTGGATCAGTTACCGGCGGGCGTGAGCACGTGTAATGAATTGCCGCATATCGCTCAGGTGATGCCGGTGGGTGATGGTGCCGCGCTGCTCAAGCGTCGCCCGGATGTACGTCAGGCAGAACGGCGTCTGGCAGCATCGACCGCTGAAATCGGTGTGGCGACGGGTGAGTTGTACCCGGACATCAGCATCGGTGCGACCGTCGGTACCGTGGGTCTGCTGGAAAACCTGGGCAAGCCGGTCGCCAACCGTTGGGGCTTCGGCCCGTTGATTAATTGGACGGTACCGTCGAACGGCGCTCGCGCCCGGATTCATGAGGCCGAGGCGTCGAGCCAGGCGGCATTGGCGCGATTTGATGGTGTGGTGCTCAATGCCATAAGGGAAACCCAGACGGGTCTGGCGCAATATACGGCGCTGTTGCAACGCCGTGATGCGCTGACCGATGCGGCGCAATCGGCGGAGCAGGCGGCGGACCAGACGCATCGTTTCTTCCAGGCCGGACGGGCTTCGTTTCTGGCTGATTTGCAGGCGACCCGGACTTATACGGATGTGCGGGCGCAGTTGGCGACGGCCAATACGCAGGTGGCAATGGGGCAGATTGATCTGTTTCTGGCGTTGGGTGGGGGTTGGGAGAGTAGCGGCTCGGCGCCTAAGCCCTGAGTCTTTCGCGTACGTGTAGCGGCTTGTGTGCATATCCGTTTTTGCGGTGTGGCTGATATTGGTTGCGCTTTTACAGCGCGTCACTTTTGAAAGGAGCCCAAAAGTAACCAAAAGGCTCTTGCCCCACCACTGGGTGCCTCGCTGTCGCTCGGCATACCCGTAATCCGACATTGCTGCGTGGGGCCGCCGCCATCGGCCATCCATGGCCTGAGGCGGCTAAACCGGCATCCCTGCCGGTTTGCCCCACGCAGCAATATCGAATTCCGGCCGGCGTGGTTTAACGGGGCGCTTAAGATCAAAAGCAGATCAAAAGCAGCGGTTTCACCTCGGACTGTAGCAGCGAAATTGTTCGCGAGACGTACCCACAGCCAACGCATTTGTTCTTTGACACACCGCTTCGCAGCCTTCGGCAGCTCCTACAGAAAACCGGTAAATTCACAAATTAGGTCGGCTGGCAGGCCGCCGCGCTTTTGATTTTGGGCGCCCCGTCAAACCACGCTGGCCGAACGCAGATTCTGAAGCGTGGGCAACCCGGCAAGGATGCCGGGTTAGCCGCATTGGGCCATGGATGGCCCGTTGCGGCGGCCCACGGTTCAGGATCTGCGGGCGGGCATCCCGAGCCTAGGCGAGGGACCGAGTGGTGGGGCAAGAGCCTTTTGCTTACTTTTGGGCTCCTTTCAAAAGTGAGGCGCTGTAAAAGCGCAACCAATATCCGCCATTACCCCAATAACGGATATGTACTCAAACCACCTAACGCGCGAAAGCGCAAAAAACTACCCCTGATCCCGATTCTTGCGAAACGCCCACCGCCCCGCTATCACCGTAAACGTCGCCACCAACGCCACCAACACCCAGAACCCCTCCGGATCGCTCGCCAGCGGAATACCGCCGACATTCATCCCGAAGAAACCCGCAACGATGTTGATAGGCAGCGCAAGCACAGTCACCACCGTCAGCGTAAACAGCGTACGGCTGCTCTGCTCATTGAGGTTCGCGGCGATTTCTTCCTGCAGCAACTTGATGCGCTCACCCAACGCCACCAGATCGCTGATCACCAACGCCGACTCCTCCGTCGATTGCCGCAATTCCTTGACGTCCGCTTCCAGCAACCAGTCAGGCGGGCGATGCAGCAAGCGCATCAGCGAACCCGGCTCCAGCGCCAGGAGACGTTGCAGGCGCACCAACACCCGCCGCATGGCCCCCAACTCCGAGCGGTTATTGCTCAAGCGTTGCGACAGCAATTGGTCTTCGATCCTGTCGACACTCAGGCTGGTCTTGCGCAGAAACTGAGTCAGCACTTCGCCCTGATCGCGCAACAGATGCACCAGCAATTCCAGCGGCGAACGAAACCGCTCGCCGCGTTTGACTGAAGAACGCAGCTTGTCCACCGAACGCAAGGGATGCAGCCGGGCCGTGATCAGGAGGTTGTGATGAGTGCAGACCCACAAAGTCGAAATGTCAGTCGACAACATGTTGAAGTCGAAGACCACGTCGTTGACCACCGCCAGCAGAGCAGAGTCCACATGTTCGATACGGGTCGAGCGTGAGCCTTCATGCAAGGCTTCGAAGAATTCCTCTGGCAGGCGCAGGTTGGTTTTCATCCAGCGCTCACACGCCGCATGGGCCAGATTCAGGTGCAGCCAGATAAATTCATCACTGCTGTCGCTGGAGTGCAGACACTGCAGTGCAGCGGCGGACCCAATTTCCCGGCCGCTTTCACCGGGTTTGAAACTGAAGCCATAAAGCAGGCCGAACAGATCTGAATCCTGGTGGTTCTGCACGATGCTTTGGTTCATGAATGCTCGCTGGCCGTGATGCGCCGGGTCCGTGGCAAAAGGACGAAGTGCGCATCATCGCAAGCTGTTGTTGCAGTTTTGTTGCATTATCGATTCATTTCCGTGGGACCGGCTTTAGCCGGGAAGGCGATATTTCTAACGATACAAATGCATCGCCTGTACCGAACTCTTCCCGGCTGAAGCCGGTCCCACGACGTCAAACCATCGCCAACGGCATTTTGCGGCTTGGCACCGGCCAGGCTCTGTCGATGTCAGCGAGGTCTTGCGGCGTAAGCACCAGCTCAGCCGCAGCAGCATTGAGCTCGATGTGTTTCGGTGTGACCGCTTTGGGAATGGCGATCATGTTGCTCTGACGCAATACCCACGCGAGGCTGATCTGCGCCGGCGTCGCGTTGTGCCGTGCAGCGATTTCGTGCAGCGCCGGGTGGTGCAGCAGGTTGCCGGCCTGCCCCTGACCAATCGGGCAGTACGCCATGGTCGGCAAGTTGTTGGCTTGTGCCCAGGGCAGCAGGTCGAACTCGATGGCACGGTCTTCCGGGTTGTACAGAATCTGGTTGGTGGCGCAGGCCGAATTGTTCAGTTCCAGCAGGTCAGGCACGTCGAAGTTCGACACGCCCCAGCGGCCGATCTTGCCCTCTTCACGCAGACGTTCGAAGGCTTCAACGGTTTCTTCCAACGGGTAGGAGCCCGGCCAGTGCAGCAGGTACAGATCGATGTAATCGGTTTTCATCCGCTTGAGACTGCGCTCGCAGGCAGCGGGAATGCCTGAGCGGCTGGCGTTGTGTGGGTAAACCTTGCTGACCACGAACACGCGGTCGCGCTGACCGGCAATGGCCTCACCAACGATTTGTTCGGCGATGCCGTCGGCATACATTTCAGCGGTGTCGATCAGGTTAAGGCCCAGTTCGATGCCCTGACACAGTGCGCGGATTTCGGCAGAGCGCATGTCCTGACGCTCGCCCATGTGCCAGGTGCCCTGGCCAATAACCGGAACCTGTTTGCCCGCTAATTCGAGAGTGCGCATGGGGAAAGCCTGCAAGTCAGTTAAATGATGAGGTGTGAGGCAGTGGAACCGGGAAAGGGTTCACTGCGATGAGCAAAAACCGGCCTGAGGCTTGGAAGGCGTATGCATTTTTTAATTGGAATGCGGCCCTGTGGGAGCTGGGCTTGCCCGCGATACATGAGACGCGGTTTGAAGACACACCGCGTTATCACTTATCGCGGGCAAGCCCGGCTCCCACAGGGGACTGCATTCCAAATCAAGAAAGCTGTTGGTGCATGCCGATCATCCGAAAACGCCGACTATTACCGGGATCATTGACCTGTGTAGCAACTCGGTAACATTTTGTAATGAACATGGGCAAATCCATTCGTCAACAGGATCAAGCACCATGGCAACCAGCACGTTAGCCCCGGACTCCTTTGAACAGGCCCGAGACTCAAAACCTCAGCTCCACCGCAAGCCCAGCACGCTGACGATGGTGGTTTTCTTCGCCATTCTTGCCACCGGTTTGTTGTTCACGGCCTACAGCCTGAAGCAAGACGTGGATGATCTGGGCACCGTGGTGACCACCTGGACGCCCTTTCTGTTGCTGGGCGTGGCCTTGCTGATTGCCTTGGGTTTCGAGTTCGTCAACGGCTTCCATGACACCGCCAACGCGGTTGCCACGGTGATCTACACCCACTCGCTGCCACCGGGCTTTGCCGTGGCGTGGTCCGGGTTGTTCAACTTTCTCGGCGTGCTGTTCTCCAGCGGGGCGGTGGCGTTCGCGATTATTGCCTTGCTGCCGGTCGAGCTGATTTTGCAGGTGGGCTCCGGCGCTGGTTTTGCGATGATCTTTGCACTGTTGATCGCTGCGATCATCTGGAACCTGGGTACGTGGTGGCTGGGACTGCCCGCCTCCTCTTCGCACACCTTGATCGGCTCGATCATCGGCGTGGGCGTCGCCAATGCCTTGATGCATGGTCGCGATGGCACCAGCGGCGTTGACTGGTCTCAGGCGACCAAGATCGGTTATTCGCTGCTGCTTTCACCTTTGGTAGGGTTCGGGTTTGCTGCGCTGTTATTGCTGGCGATGCGCATGTTCATCAAGAACCGCGCGCTCTATAAAGCGCCTGAAGGCAATACTCCACCGCCGTGGTGGATTCGCGGCATGCTGATCGTCACGTGCACCGGCGTGTCGTTCGCCCACGGTTCCAATGACGGACAGAAAGGCATGGGCCTGATCATGCTGATCCTGGTCGGCACATTGCCAATGGCCTACGCCCTGAACCGCACCATGCCTGCCGATCAGTCGCTTCAGTTTGCTGCCGTTGCCGAAGTCACCCAGCAGGCACTCACTCGCGCCGCACCACTGCCCGCACCCGCTGATCCACGGCAGACGCTGTCGCAATATCTGGTCAGCAAACAGGAAACTCCCGAACTGATTCCGGCCCTGGCGGTGATGGCGGGCAAGATCGGTATTCAGGTCAAAGGCTACGGCTCACTGTCGAAGGTTCCCGCCGAAGCGGTGGCTAACGTGCGTAACGATATGTACCTGACGTCGGAAACCATCCGCGTGATGGAGAAAAACAAGGTCGGCAATTTCGACGCGGATACACAGGACAAGCTCAAGCTGTTCAAAGACCAGATCGACAGCGCAACCCGTTTCATTCCGACCTGGGTGAAAATCGCGGTAGCCATCGCCCTGGGCCTTGGCACACTGGTGGGCTGGCGGCGCATCGTGGTCACCGTCGGCGAGAAGATTGGCAAGACCCATATGACGTACGCCCAGGGCGCCTCGGCAGAAGTGGTCGCAATGCTGACCATCGGTGCCGCCGACATGTACGGCCTGCCGGTGTCGACCACTCACGTGTTGTCGTCCGGTGTCGCGGGCTCCATGGTCGCCAACGGCTCGGGCCTGCAATTGCGGACCTTGCGTAATCTGGCCTTGGCCTGGGTGTTGACCCTGCCTGCTGCGATTTTGCTATCGGGGTCGCTGTACTGGGTGTTTACTCAGATCTTCTGATCGCCGCCTGCGGGTAATAAGTGCTCTTTGAGAAAATCGATCAAGGCACGCAACTTCGGAGATGCATGCTGGCTCACGGGCCATAGCATCCAGAGAGTGCCGTGGCTGAGGGTGAAATCTTCCAGCACGACCTGCAGCTCGCCGCGCTGCAACGCGTCATTGACGACGAAATCCGCTAGGTAGGCGATGCCCATTCCCTGCCTGCACAGGTGATAAAGGGAATGGGTGGTGGTGCAGGTCGCTGCTTTTTTCACGCTTGGGACAGGCAGACCGTCAACACTGCGCAATGGCCAGGGCTCGATTTTGCCGGTGGCGGGAAACTTGTGCAGCAGGCCGACATGCCCTGCCAGATCGCCGGGCGTGGAAGGCACGCCATAGCGTTGCAAGTAATCCGGGGACGCAACCAGCATCAGGCGAAAGTCCCCCAGATGCCGCGACGCCAGTCGTGAGTCCTGCAGCGTGCCGGTGCGAATCACCGCATCAAAGCCCTCCTCGATGATGTCTACCATGCGATCCGACAGGTCGATGTCCAGCTCAATGTCCGGATAGCGACGCATGAATGCGGTCAATGCCGGCATCATCAAACCATCCTGCAACGGCACGCTGATATGCAGTTTGCCTCTGGGCTCAGCGGTGAAATGCGAAAGCTCCAGCTCCGCGGCTTCGACCTCTCCCAGTATTCGCCGACACCGCTCAAGAAACAGTGAGCCTTCGGCAGTCAGGGTGATGCTGCGTGTGCTGCGATGAAACAGGCGAACCCCAAGGCGCTGTTCCAACCGCGCAATGCTCTTGCCGACCGCAGAGGAAGAAACCTCCAGCGTGCGGGCCGCGGCGGTGAAGCTGCGCGTCTGTGCGACCTGCACAAAGATTGCGATGCCACTGAGACTGTCCAGTCGTGTGCTCCTTATAAAATATTTGTCTGAGTTGAAATGCGATTTCCTTGTGGGAGCGGTGCTTGGTCTGGGCGGCATTCCGACGATAAGGCTGGACGCGATCTGGCGTGAACCGTGTCTGCCTTATCGTCGGAATGCCGCCCAGACCAAGCACCGCTCCCACATGGAAATGCATTTCAATTTCATAATTTGATTACGGACACATCTGTCCGCTATAAGCGGAACCTTAGCCTGTTTTTCCGCTAACCACAGCCCATTAATCTGGCCCTCTTTTCAACCGGGCTCATGGTTATGACTGACAACACGCTGGACCTTATTGATAGATCAACCGCAGAGCGGCTGCCGTGGGCGGCGTTGCTGGCATTGGCCATGGCCGGTTTTCTGACCATTCTTACCGAGGCGTTGCCTGCAGGATTACTGCCCTTGATGAGCACTGACTTAAAGGTATCGCCCACTCTGGTGGGGCAACTGATTACGGTCTATGCCGTGGGCTCGCTGCTGGCGGCCATTCCGCTGACGGCCCTGACCCGTAATTGGCGGCGCAGGCCATTGCTGTTGATTGCCATCGCTGGTTTTGCCGTGGTCAACAGCATCACCGCGCTCTCCAATGACTATGGCGTAACGCTGGTTTCGCGATTCTTCGCCGGCGTTTTCGCAGGCTTGCTCTGGTCGCTGCTGGCCGGTTACGCCAGCCGTCTGGTGCCTGAACATTTACGTGGGCGCGCTATTGCGGTGGCCATGGTGGGAACGCCGTTGGCGCTGTCCATCGGCATTCCGGCCGGGACGCTGCTGGGTTCAGTCATCGGTTGGCGCTGGGCGTTCGGGATCATGAGCGTGCTGAGTCTGATCCTGGTGATCTGGGCACGTCTGAGCCTGGCGGACTTTCCTGGCCAGACCCAACAGCAACGCCTGTCGATCCGTCAGGTGTTCGTGCTTCCCGGTCTTCGTTCAGTGTTGTTCACCACCCTGACCTTCGTTCTGCCCCATAACATCCTCTACACCTATATCGCGCCGCTGCTGGAACCCGCCGGTTTATCCGAACAGATCGACCGGGTGTTGCTGGCTTTTGGTGTCGCGGCGCTGGGAGGGATCTGGCTGGTGGGGGTGCTGATTGATCGCTGGCTGCGTGAACTGGTACTGATCAGCATCGTACTGTTCCTGTTCACCGCCTTGGCTTGGGCGGTCAACGGTGAAAACAATCAATTGATTTATCTGTATGTGGCCCTATGGGGGCTGGCATTCGGAGGTGCGGCAACCCTGTTTCAGACCGCGTCGGCGATCACTGGCGGTGCCGCCGCCGATGTCAGCCAATCGATGATCGTCACTGTATGGAATCTGGGCATCGCCGGTGGCGGACTGGCCGGAGGTTTACTGCTGCAAAGCTTCGGTGTGCAGTCCTTCAACTGGCTGGTTTGCCTGCTGCTGATCGGCGCCCTGATCGTCAGCGCCAGCGCGCATCGCGCTGGCTTTCCTTCCTCCAGACAGACTTAAGCGTGCAGCGTGAACAACGCCACTTCAGGTTCATCGCTGACCCAATGCTGACTCACTGACCAACCCGCAGCGGCGGCCAGCGCGGTGAACGACTCTACGGTGAACTTGTGGGAGTTCTCCGTGTGCAGCCGCTCACCCACGCCGAAGTGGAACGTGTGCCCCGCCACCGAAGCCACTTGCTCCACACGGCTGACCAGATGCATTTCCATGCGCTGGTCCTGATCGTTCCATAGCGCCAGATGCTCAAAGTCATCAACGTTGAAGGTGCCGTCCAGTTCACGGTTGATACGGGTCAGCAGATTCTTGTTGAAGCGTGCGGTGACACCCTGGGCATCGTCGTAAGCCGCAACCAGGGTGTCCGGTTCTTTGACCAGATCCACACCGACGATGAAGTGCGCGTTTTCACCCAGCAGGCTATGGGCAGAACGCAGGAACTTCACCGCCTGCTCGGGAGTAAAGTTGCCAATGGTGGAGCCGGGAAAGAAACCGACCCGAGGCAAACCGTCAGCCGCCCTTGGCAATTTCAGGGCACGGGTAAAATCGTCGACCTGCGGCGCCACCGTCAGATGCGGGTATTTATTGCTGAGCTGATGAGCCGCCCGATTCAGGGCATTGGCGCTGATATCAATCGGCACGTACACCGCAATCTGCGGAGCGGCATCCAGCAACAGACAGGTTTTGTCGCTGGCACCACTGCCAAACTCCACCAAAGCAGCACCCTGCGGAACCAGCCCGGCCATTTGCGCGGCAACATCGGTCAACAGCCGGGTTTCGGCGCGAGTCGGGTAGTATTCAGGCGTCTTGCAGATGGCTTCGAATAGCTGTGAGCCCGCTGCGTCGTAGAAGTATTTCGGCGAGAGATTTTTCACCGGGGAGGACAGCCCACCAATCACATCGCGGGCGAACTCGCTGTCGTGAAGGTTAACCACTCCTGGCTGGCGGCTGTCCCGGGCCAAGCGCAGGCCGGAAACCACCCATCGCTTTTCCGGGTGGAAGAAGTTGCGATAGGTCGCGCGGGAATGGCTAGGCGACGTGACGCTCGCTCCACCACGTAATACCATCTGGTTAATCATGAACTTGCCGTTGTATTCCCCTACCGCACTGGCTGCCGGACGAAATCCCGGATAGGCGCTGTATGAGCTTTGGGTCCACTGCCAGGCCACGTCATCCACCTGTTCCAGCAAACCGGCAACCACGGCCGCCTCCCATTCAGCTTCAGTAGGCAATCGTGCATCAGCCCAATGCGCATAGGCCGCTGCTTCGTAGTAGCTGATGTGGGTAACAGGTGCGTCCGGATCAATTGGCTGAAGGCCCCGCAACGTCATGCAGCGCCAGCCGTGGGTTTCATCGTGCTGCCAGTACATTGGCGCGTTCCAGGCGTTTTCCTGAACGATGCTCCAGCCCTCGGAAAGCCAAAGTCCGGCCTGGCTGTAGCCACCTGCATCGATGAATTTCAGCCACTCGCCATTGGTCACCAGCCGATCACTGATCTCGAAAGACTGTAAATACGTGGTGTGCCGCGGGCCTTCGTTGTCGAAAGCGAAATCGGTGCCTTGATGGCCTATCTCGGTCAGGCCGCCCTTGAGCGGTTTGTAGCGGCCCCGTCGACCAGCCGTATCTTTGGGCCAGGCAGGGTCATAAGCCGGTTTGAGGGACGACGTACTGAACAGATGCAGGATATCCATCAGCAGCAATTCCTGATGCTGCTCCTCGTGGGCAAGGCCCAGTTCGATCAGGCTGCTCAAGTCTTGGGGTAGCGTACTTTGCAGCAGGAGGCCCATGTGCTGGTCGACATGTTCGCGATAAGCCATGACCTGATCAACTCCCGGGCGAGTCATCAAGCCACGCTGCGGACGTGGATGGCGCGGGCCGACGGCTTCGTAATAAGAGTTGAAGAGGTAACCGAACACCGGGTCGAAAGGCTCGTAGCCCGGTACGTTTTCGCTGAGCAGGAACGTTTCGAAGAACCAGGTGGTGTGTGCCATGTGCCATTTTGCCGGGCTGGCATCGGGCATGGACTGGACCACCATGTCTTCGGCGCTCAACGGCGCGGCCAGGCTTTGGGTTCGGCTGCGCACGTTCTGGTAGCGCTTGAGCAATTCGTTGGCAGCAGAAGTCTGGCGAGGCTCGCGTGAGGGGCTGATCATCAGTGTGAATCTCCGGCGTTGCCGCGACCTGTTTGTTCAGGCAATGCGGCGTCGAGCATTTCATTTATCAGGCAACCGGTGCACAAACACCGCTTCAGTCATGTGGCATCTCCGTCACGAACGTCACCCGCTCCGGGTAAAACGCTACGTGATTCCTGAGCTGCGCCACGGCACGGTAAGGCTGTTCATAAGTCCAGACCGCGTTCGGGATGCGTAGCCCATGGATATCCAGGCTGAAATAATTGGCGTCGCCTTTGTACGGGCAGTGGGTTTGATGTTCGGTTCTAACGTAATGTTCAATCCGTATATCCGAACGGGGTATGTAGATAACCGGCGGGTATTTGGCCTCTTCAAGCAACAGCGCGTGATCACTGCGGGCGAGCAGCGTTTCTTCGAACATCACGCTGACCGGACCTTTGCAGGGGGTGATAGTGATGGGGTGGTCGTAGTCGGGGGTTTTCATGGTGCATGACCCTTTCACAGATAGCGTTGATTTTTATGTATGTCGCGCCCCTGCGGGGTCGTGGGACCGGCTTTAGCCGGGAAAGGGCCGGTACAATCGCTGCATCTCTGTCGTCTGCCATGCAGTCTTCCCGGCTGAAGCCGGTCCCACGTCATCAGTGTGTCCTTGCTTGCAGAGTAGCGTTCCTCTCTGGTCTCGCCAGCGGATAACCCAATGGTATGCGTCTGTGAACTGAACGTTTTCAGCAACCCTGCATCCGAACACTCTATGCTGTGCACACAGATTCCCGAGGTTTTGTAATGAATGATTTATCCCGCCTGCTCGAGGCTTTGTCCCTTGCTCATACCGACGGGCAGGACGCGGTCATGGCGACGGTGGTCAAGGTCGAGGGTTCGGCCTATCGGCGTCCCGGCGCGCGGATGGTGATTCCGCAACTCGGTAGCGCCACTGGCACGGTCAGCGGCGGCTGCCTGGAAAGCGATGTGAGCAAAAAAGCCTGGTGGTTGACCGCCGCAGGCAAACCGGTACTGCGCACATACAGCACGGGTGAGGACGATGATGACCTTGAAGACGCTGAACTGAGCTTCGGACTGGGCTGTAACGGCACCGTGCATATTCTGTTCGAGCGAGTCAGTGCGCAGAATCCATCACTGGCAATCAGCGTATTGAAACAGGTGCAAGCCACCTCGCGCCCCGCTGCGCTGGCGACGGTGATCAGTTCCGGGAATGAGCACCTTGCAGCAGTAGGTGAACGGGTTGCGCTGTGGGCAGACGGCAAGCTTGAGCAGGAAATGCAAGACCGTGCACTCAGCCAGACCATCGCCGCCGACCTGCAAACCGTACTCACCGCCGAAAAGTCAGCCATTCGCAACTACGACGGTCACGCAGGATCAATTCAGGTGCTGCTTGAATTCATTCCGGCACCGCGTCGACTGGTGATCTTTGGTGCGGGGCATGATGCCGTACCACTGGTCAACATGGCGCACTTGCAAGGCTGGCACACCACAGTGATCGACGCGCGCACGCATTTCGCCCGCCCGGAGCGTTTCCCCGAGGCCGATCAAGTCAGCGCCCTGCCCTTGCAGCCTTTCGCCGGCATGCAGGCGCTGGTCGATGACGCTGCGGTGGTAGTCATGACCCACAGCTACACTCAGGATCGTCACTGGCTCAGTCAGGTACTGACGCTGAATCCGCGTTACATCGGCCAGCTTGGGCCGCGCAGCAGGACCGAGCGACTGCTGGACGAAATGAGCAGCGAGATGCGTCAACTGCCAGCCTTCGCAACGCTGCATTACCCCGTAGGTCTGGACCTGGGCGGCGATACACCGGCAAGTGTTGCGCTGTCGATCCTGGCGGAGATCAATGCGGTGCTCAACCAGCGCAACGGCGGCATGCTCAAGCATCGCGAAGCGAGCATCCATGCGGCGGATGTGATGATGGCGGGTGAGATGGGATTGCTCAAGAGTGGGTCTTAGGTATTTTCTGACCTGCTGACATGTACAAAACCTGTAGGCCCCCCTGTGTCCCTGACACAGCGTTGTCGCGCAGCAAAGATTGGACTTGTAGGAGCGCGCTTGCCCGCGATGGCGTCAGGTCAGTCGATGAATGTATCGCCAGTGCTGACGCCATCGCGGGCAAGCGCGCTCCTACAGGTCCTGTGCAGCACTTCAAACATCAAACAAAGTTGCCACAAGGCAGTAGCGGCTCATGAGCAGTAAATACACCCAACACAACTGGGCTCCCCATGAACGGCCGACCATGCCGGGCTCGCCGTCGACGCCGTTGCATTCGACGCCCAAACGCTGGGCATTCGCACTGGTCGGGGTGATTGTCGCGCTGACCGGCGGCTTGGGTAATGCGCTGGTGGTTGCCAACCTGCCCTATTTGCAAGGTTCACTGGGCGCAACCACCGCCGAAGTCGCCTGGCTCCCCGCCGCCTACGTCATGACCAACGTTTCAATGAATCTGGTGCTGGTGAAGTTCCGCCAGCAGTTCGGTTTGCGGACCTTCACTGAGTTATTTCTGGTGCTCTACGCACTGGTGACCTTCGCTCACTTGTTCGTCAACGACCTGAATTCAGCCATCGCCGTGCGCGCGGCTCATGGCATGGTCGGTGCCGCCCTGTCGACGCTGGGCCTGTATTACATGATCCAGGCCTTCCCGCAGAAATGGCGTTTGAAAGCATTGGTGCTGGGACTCGGCACTGCACAACTGGCCATTCCCATGGCCCGGCTGGTGTCCGAAGATCTGCTGCAGATTGCCGAGTGGCGCGGCCTTTACCTGTTCGAACTGGGCATGGCGCTGCTGTCGCTGGGCTGCGTGCTGTTGCTCAAGTTACCGCCAGGGGATCGCTTCAAAGCCTTCGAAAAACTCGATTTCCTGACGTTTGGCCTGCTTTCCACCGGTTTTGCCCTGCTCTGCGCCGTGCTTTCTCTGGGGCGCATCGAATGGTGGCTGGAGAAAACCTGGATCGGTCTGGCATCTGCCGCGTCGATCGGACTGATCTGCGCCGGGCTGGCCATCGAACATAACCGCAAGAACCCGCTGCTGATCACTCGCTGGCTGGGCAGTGGTGCAATCTGGCGACTTGGATTGGCGGTCATCCTGTTTCGGGTCGTGCTGTCGGAGCAGTCCATCGGCGCGGTGGGGTTCCTGCAAACCCTGAACATGGGCTCCGAGCAACTGCATTCACTGTACGCCGTGATGCTACTGGGCAGCGTGGCGGGTCTGGCGGTCAGCGCGTGGACGATCAACCCGCAGCACCTGATCAAACCCTTGCTGATCTCTTTGGCGATGATTGCGATTGGTGCCTGGATGGACAGCGGCTCGACCAACGTCACCCGACAATCGAACATGTACCTGAGCCAGTTCCTGCTGGCCTTCGGCGGCACGTTCTTTCTGGGTCCGACGCTGGTCATGGGGATCAGCAGCGTGATCGCCAACCCGCGTAATATGGTCAGTTTTTCCGTGTTGTTCGGTATCACCCAGAACCTTGGCGGGCTGATCGGCTCAGCGGTGTTCGGGACGTTTCAGGTGGTGCGGGAGAAATTTCACTCAAGTGTGCTGGTCGAGCACCTCACCTTGATCAACCCTCAAGTTCAGGCCCGCCTGCAAAGCTCCAGCGCGAGCTACGCTTCAGCCATTGCCGACCCATCGACACGGACTAATCTGGGGATCCGCGCCATCGCCAACACAGCCACCCGGGAAGCCAATATCCTGGCCTACAACGACGTATTCATGCTGATCGCACTGGTTGCGGTCCTGACCATGGTCTGGATTTCGATTCGCGTGACCTGGCTGAGAATGACTACAAAACCGCTTGCAGCGACACCCCCTGCAACGGCGAACTCTACTCCCGTTAACTCCAGCGGCGCTCAACCTTCATGAATGACACGACCAAGCCTCCTGCATCGACCGACGCAGGCTCTAATCCGACCCCGGAACAATCCGCATCATCAGGACCGCCACCGCCTCCGGCAGCCGCTCCTGCCAGCAGCGAACCGCGCTCTTCGCGCACCCGGCTCATTTCCTCGGTGATCTTTGCCAGCATTGCGCTGATCGGCATTCTGATCGTGCTCTACGCCTGGCAATTGCCGCCGTTCAGCAGCCCCATCGAAAGCACTGAAAACGCGTTGGTGAGAGGCCAGACCACGATCGTCAGCCCGCAATTGAGCGGCTATGTTTTCGAGGTGCCAGTGCAGGACTTCCAGTTCGTCAAGGCAGGCGACCTGCTGGTAAGGCTGGATGACCGGATTTACCGCCAGCATCTGGATCAGTCGTTGGCGCAACTGGGCATCCAGAAAGCTTCACTGGCCAATAACTTGCAACAGCGACGCAGCGCCGAAGCAACCATCGCCCAGCGCAAGGCAGCCCTGGAAAACAGCATCGCTCAGGGTCGCAAATCGGCGGCCGACCTGCGCCGTAATCAGGCGCTGGTCACCGATGGTTCCGTGTCGAAAAGTGAGCTGGACGTCAGCCGCGCTGCCGATGCGCAGGCCAACGCTGCCATCGCTGAAGCCCGTGCTGCGCTGGACATTGCCAAAGAAGACCTGCAAACCGTGATCATCAATCGCGGCTCGCTGGAGGCCTCGGTAGCCAATGCTGAAGCGGCTATCGAGCTGGCACGCATCGACCTGAGCAACACCCGTATCCTGGCCCCCCGTGACGGCCAATTGGGGCAGATTGGCGTGCGCCTGGGTGCCTATGTGAATTCCGGCGCGCAGTTGATGGCACTGGTACCGGACCGGTTGTGGGTCATCGCCAACATGAAAGAAACGCAGATGGTGAATGTGCGCCTTGGCCAGCCGGTCACGTTTACTGTGGATGCGCTGGGTCATGAAAAAATGCACGGGCGCGTGCAGCGGATTTCCCCTGCTACGGGCTCGGAGTTCAGCCTGCTACCGGCGGATAACGCTACCGGCAACTTTGTGAAGATCTCTCAGCGGATCCCGGTGCGGATCATTGTCGAGCCCAACCAGCCTTTGGCGAAGCGTTTGCGACCGGGTATGTCGGTGGTGGTCAGTATTGATACGAGTCAGGACGGCGAGGTGCCAGCGGATCCGGGGGGTGAGTGAGGGGGCTCATCGTTTTGTGCCGCTGTGCCACTGTTCTAGTGTACATATCCGTTTTTGCGGTAACGGCTGATATTGGTTGCGCTTTTACAGCGCCTCACTTTTGAAAGATCCGGAAGCCGGCCCAGACAAAAGTAAGCAAAACGCTCTTGCCCCACCACTTGGCACCTCGCTGTCGCTCGGTGTACCCGCCCGCAGATCCTGAACAGTGGGCCGCCGCAATGGGCCATCCATGGCCCGGTGCGGCTAACCCGGCATCCTTGCCACTCTTCAACTCAAGAGCGCCCCACGCTTCAGAATCTGCGTTCGGCCAGCGTGGTTTAACGGGGCGCCCAAGATCAAAAGCGCGGCGGCCTGACAGCCGACCTGGTTGTGTGAACTTGCTACCTCAGCTCCGGCTAACACGGACCTTGTGGGAGCGGTGCTTGCCCGCGATTCAGGCGCCACGGTACGTCAGATATACCGCGTAATCGTTCATCGCGGGCAAGCACCGCTCCCACATGAAACCGCGTGTATCCAGGCCCTGATCTAGATCTGCTTAGATCTGCTTTTGATTTTGATTTTGATCTTAAGCGCCCCGTTAAACCACGCCGGCCGGAATTCGATATTGCTGTGTGGGGGCTCTTGTTAAATGAAGGGGCGGCATGGATGCCGGTTTAGCCGCCTCAGGCCATGGATGGCCGGTGGCGGCGGCCCCGCGCAGCAATGTCGGATTACGGGTATGCCAAGCGCCAGCGAGGCACCCAGTGGTGGGGCAAGAGCGTTTTGGTTACTTTTGTCTGGGCCGGCTTCCGGATCTATCAAAAGTGACGCGCTGTAAAAGCGCAACCTATAGCAGCCGTAACGCAGCAACGGATATGTGCACAAGAATTGAAGGATGTGTAGCTACCAACCGCACCCTGCAAGAACGCCCTAGGACTATGCACCTTTACCGGCTGTCTTTTGCAAATTTGCACTGTTAGCATCGTGACTGTCATCTCTCGCAGCCTATAAAACAAAAACGAACAGGGAGTTTGTAATGACTGCATCTGCTTCAACTGCCCTCAAGACGCTCACCGACAACAGCATTCTGGCCGAGGTACGCAATCACATCGGCCACCTGACACTCAATCGCCCGGCGGATCTGAACGCCATTGACCTGAGCATGGTGCGCAGTCTTCAGGCGCAACTGGACGCCTGGGCCCGGGATGATTCGGTGTACGCCGTAGTCCTGCGCGGTGCCGGAGAAAAGGCGTTTTGCGCCGGTGGCGATATTCGTTCGCTTTACGACAGCTTCAAAAATGGCGAGACCCTGCATCAGGCTTTCTTTGCCGAAGAATATGCCCTGGACCTGACTATTCACCGTTACCGCAAGCCGGTTGTCGCGCTCATGGACGGTTATGTCCTGGGGGGCGGTATGGGACTGGTGCAGGGCGCGGATCTGCGGGTGGTCACAGAGCGAAGCCGCCTGGCTATGCCGGAAGTGGCCATCGGATACTTTCCGGATGTAGGTGGCAGTTACTTTCTGCCGAGAATTCCCGGCGAACTGGGGATTTATCTGGGGGTGACGGGCGCGCAGATCGGCGCGGCAGACGCTTTGTACTGCGGCCTGGCGGACTGGTATCTGCACAGCGACGCGCTGACAGAGCTGGACAGAAAGCTCGACCGCCTGCAATGGCGCAATCAGCCACTCAAGGATCTGCAAGGAGCGTTGGCGAAAGTCGCCAGTCAGCGCTTGCCTGATCCCCCTATGGAGCAACTGCGGCCCGCCATCGACCATTACTTCGCGCAGCCGGACATCACGAGCATCATCGAACAGCTGCGTGAAGTTGCCGTGTTCGACACCCATACCTGGGCTTTGAACACCGCAACGCTGATGGAGAGCCGCTCGCCACTGGCAATGGCCGTGACGCTGGAAATGCTCCGGCGCGGGCGTCATCTGTCGCTGGAGGACTGCTTCGCGATGGAGTTGCATCTGGATCGACAATGGTTTGAGCAAGGCGACCTGATCGAAGGTGTCCGCGCACTGATCATCGATAAAGACAAGAAGCCGCAATGGAATCCGCCCACTGTTCAAGCATTAAGCGCCGAGCGTGTGCGAAGCTTTTTCAGCGGCCATGGAGATTGAGTCATGCACGATATCGAACTCACCGAAGAACAAGTCATGATCCGCGACATGGCCCGGGATTTCGCCCGCAACGAGATCGCGCCTCATGCGCAAGCCTGGGAGAAAGCTGGCTGGATTGATGACGTACTGGTCAGCAAGATGGGCGATCTGGGTTTGCTGGGCATGATCGTGCCCGAGGAATGGGGCGGTACCTACATCGACTACGTGGCCTACGCGCTGGCAGTCGAAGAAATTTCTGCTGCTGATGCCGCAACAGGCACCTTGATGAGCGTGCACAGCTCGGTGGGTTGCGGGCCGATTCTGAATTACGGCAGCCAGGAACAGAAACACACCTGGCTGGCCGAATTGGCCAGCGGGCGAGCCATTGGCTGTTTCTGTCTGACCGAACCGCATGCCGGTTCTGAAGCTCATAACTTGCGCACGCGGGCCGTGCTGCAAGGCGACGAGTGGATAATCAACGGTGCCAAGCAGTTCGTCAGCAATGGTAAACGGGCACAGTTGGCGATTGTGTTTGCGGTCACCGACCCGGAGCTGGGCAAAAAAGGCCTTTCGGCGTTTCTGGTGCCCACCGACAACCCCGGTTACGTGGTCGACCGCTCAGAACACAAGATGGGCATTCGAGCATCCGATACCTGCGCTGTGACCCTAAACAACTGCCGTATTCCTGCCGCCAATCTGCTTGGGGAGCGTGGCAAAGGCCTGGCCATCGCCCTCTCGAATCTTGAAGGTGGGCGAATCGGCATTGCCGCTCAGGCGCTTGGCATCGCCCGCGCTGCGTTTGAAGCGGCGTTGACCTACGCACGGGAACGGGTGCAGTTCGACAAGCCAATCATCGAGCATCAAAGCATCTCCAACCTGCTTGCCGACATGCATACCCGCATCAATGCAACACGCTTGCTGGTCCTGCACGCCGCGCGACTGCGCAGTGCGGGCCAACCCTGCTTGTCAGAAGCATCGCAGGCCAAGTTGTTCGCCTCAGAGATGGCCGAGTCGGTCTGCTCCAAAGCGATCCAGATTCACGGTGGGTATGGCTATCTTGAGGACTATCCCGTCGAGCGCTATTACCGGGATGCCCGCATCACCCAGATCTACGAGGGTTCCAGCGAAATCCAGCGACTGTTGATTGCGCGGGAGCTGAAGCATTATCTGATCTAATCCTTGCGTGGACCGGCTTTAGCCGGGAAAGGGCCGGTACAGCCGCAGCATCTCTATCGTCAGGAATGCAGCCTTCCCGGCTAAGGCCGGTCCCACGGCAAATCAGATCATGTAGTGACTCAAAACCGCTCACGCCCCAGCAGCGTTACCAGCAAGGCCATGGAATCGGCATTGCTCATGATGATTTTGGCGCGTGCATGCGCATCATCGAGAAAGACATCCCGGGCAGCATCAATGGTCGGAGCTCCCGTCAGCTTCAGGACCCTCTGTTTAGCCCCGCCATCCTCTGATTTGAGGTCCCGCAACACTCCCTCGTCTTCGATCAGAAACAACTCATCACGAGGGGTGAGATGGGACAACTTGCTCTGGTGTTTCGCCTGCTCTCTTTTCAAACGCGCCCGATACTCGCCGGCATCTTCTAGCAGATCGAGGAACGGAAGTTCTGAATCCACATAAACGATGTCTACGGTTTTGCCGGCAATGTGCGAAAGCTCATGAATCAGTGCAGTCGCCCGGTAATGGGCACCGGTGTTAAAACCACCCAGGCGCGATTGCGCGGGTTTGAGGCGGACAAACGGTGAACAGAAATACCGCTCACTGAAAAACACCCGTTGCAATGGATCATTCGTATAAGTGAAGGCCGTCGTGCCTCGGGAGTTGAGCTTGTTGGTTCCGACCACATAACGGGGTGAAGAATGTGGCGACAGCGTAGGGTCCAGCACCAATCGGTAGATATCGGTGATCGCTTGTTTGATGGGGATGACAAGCTTGTTACTCAGGCTTGTGACCCCGAAGAAGTCTTTGATGATTTGCTCGACACGAGGATCAAGAACGCGGCGCGTGGCACGAACGGTCAGATTTTCCAGAGCGTAACGCAGGTAGATCCGTGCCTGGCGATGAGCTTCGACAATCTGCGTGGCCTTTAGCGGGTACAGACGCTGGATCTCGGCCATCCCACGAGCCTCAACGACAAAGACGTCATCGACGTTGCGATCTGTCAGATCGGTCTTGAACCGGGTAAGCGCACCACCATTGCGTCTGCTACCCAGGTCAGTATCAAATTCCCAGCGTTTGTGAGCATCCAGCCTGATCAGAGGCCCCTCTTTCTCCCCTTCAATCACACACCAGCCCTTCAGGGCTTTTTTTACCTGGAACACCCTGCCGGACACCGCGGCGTATTGCTTGAGCGTCGCCGGATCTTTGAAAACCTGGAGCGCATCATTTTTTTCCAGCTGGCTCAGTGATATATCGTGCACTTCGAACTGCCGCAGACGAATATCCAGCTCCCGCTGCATTTGCTGATCATGCCAGTGGGATTCCGCCAGTTCCTCGGGGTCTCTGTCGCCTTCCGCCAGTAGCGAAGTCTCTCCACCCAACTGCTGACCAGTGGAGATCAGCACCAGTAATGCGGCTGCAAATTCGGCAGCCGCCTCGCCCCACTCATCATGGTTGGCCGAATTGAGTGACGAATGAAACAGGTCTTTTGCCTGCCATAACCCCAGAAGCCCGCCAACCCTTCCGGGTAAAAACGTCAGGGACTGCTCAGCCCCCAGCAGCATCAGGTAGCGCATCTCGGCGCGGTCGGCCTCAGCGGTGGTGACACTGCTTCTTTTCGCAATAAGCATCATCACCTGTTGCGCAGCACGAAACAGGCAGGACAAAAAGTTTTCCTGCGTCGCTTCGACCTTGATTTGCACAGGCCCTGGGTGAGATTCACCCAGATCGCTCACCCCCCCGACAAACCAGGAGAGACGCGGCTGCAGGAAACCTCCCCGGTTGTAGATAAATCGCACCGTTGGATCCAGGCGCTCAAGGACCAGAGCCTGCAGCTCTTCGTTGGTTTGCAGGTCGGTGAGAAAATCACTCTGGCTGGCGTATTCCTTGAAGATGTAGTCCGGATTGGCAATCATGTGCAGGATCCAGGGCCCCTCATCCTGTTTTTCCGGGCCAATCAGGTAAATCCCCGCAGCCACGTCGACGAGGTAGTCTGGAGCGGGCAGCAGCTGCAGCGGGCAGAAAATAATCTTTCGGCCGTCAAGGGGCAGCCGTGCGAAGCCATCGGGCATGCTGACCACGTTTTCAATGAGGTTGTACGCCGTGCTGGTCAGCTTCCCTTCGAGCATGGACTGAAAGGCGGCGAGAAGCAGCGCACAAGGGGCTTGCTCGAGAAACTGCCCGAGGCGCTCGGCATAGTCCGGCGCGGTTTCCTTGAACTTGCCAGCCAGATATTGCTGATACCCGGTACCGATATCCAGCGTTCGCGCCAGATTGCGCACATAAATTGCGTCCAGCGAGGCAGGTAGAGGTGTCGTGCCATTAGTCGAGACACTGAGCGACGCATCCTGGAAATTGGAAAAACGATTGATGGCGAAGTCAGACAACGATTCGCTGAGGGTGCTGGTCGCCGCAGGAATTGAAGACGGCACCTGGCCGGTACCCACGGGTGCCACGGTGTAGTGAGTGAGGGTGATCGATATTTGCTCGGGGTCAAGTTGCGCGCTGGGGTAATCCTTCTGTAGCCGTTCTCGCAGTTGCACGACGGTGTACTGATCCAGACTGGAGAGCGACACGATTCTCTGCTTCGAGGTGTAAAGCTGCCAGAAGCGCACCATCAATTCTCTGAACGCCAGCAAATCGCGTTCAGAAGCCTTTTTCAGCCAGTCAGGCAAACGTCCGGCCAGCAACGAGAACTCCAGCTGGCCAGACAACGTATCTATCACGGTACGCGCCTTGTCGTCTGATTCCATGGGAACCAGCATTTTTTTCAGCAGCCCGGCGTCGGCTTGCCATTCAACTGCCGTACGGTAAACCGCTTCGATGCCAAGGCATTGCCTGCGCCATTCGTCATCCACCAGATGCTTGATAAAATCATTTTCGACCCGCGCCAGGCTGACAGTAATGGGTTGGCTGAGGCCTTGCCTGAAGTAATTATGGAGCCTGTGCCGGTCAGCTTCGGCCACCAGGGCCAACCACCTGTCTCGAGACTCGGGATAGGCCAGCCTGGCATTGAGATCCAGTTGAAGGTCACTGAGGCTTTCGAACTCCCGCAAGCCAAGCACCGCCGAACATTGCAGCGGCTTCCCATCGCCATTCAATGGCTGCTGAAGGATAAAGACATTGGTGAGCTTTATCGGAGGCTGATTACTGTCATAAACAAGAAACGGAACCGAGACTTCGACGGCCTCGAAACCAAAGTGCTCGCGCAGTTTGAACACCGGCCGATCAAGAACCTGCTGAAGCATGCCCAGCCCGTGACTGCTCACCTCTCGGGCTTTGCCGTGCATGCTCAAGGCCAGCCTGAGCAACCCCTCCCGAATCAACCGCGAGGCATTGGCCGAAATGACGCTGGAGCCGGCTACCCGCAGGTGTGATCCGTGAAAGTTTCTGATCTGCCGGAAATATTCGCCGGTGAATGCTCTTTGCGCGCGATCCATCACGTGATTGAGCAAATCAGGTGTCAGCCACGTCAGATGCCGGGAGTACACCGAATCAAGCGGGTCAAAATAAACAAGGCAATCCTGCGAGACCTTTGCCTGGCGGTGGCCGGTCACCCGCTCGACCAGTAACACCACCAGACTGACAACGCTGTCGTCGTCCTCGCGATACCACATGCGCTGGGCATCGACAGCGTCATCGTGCAGTACCGAAAAATACCGGTTCAGCAATCTGCGAGCGCAATCTGTAACAGCGGGATGAGCGTCGAGAATACTGTCAATCCGCATGCGTGTATCACGCAGATAAGTCGCCCAAATTAACGGCGCAGCGTCGCCTGCATCCTTGAGATGGATATCCAGTGAGGACATTCTGGATGGCGAACTGAAGCTGGACCAGAGTTCCTCGGAGCTTTCCATCTCTTTGCTCCATGACTTGGCGTCATCTGGGAGCAAGAGCCGGGGATCGAGCAATCTACGGATATCGAGCGCTCCAGCAACGGCTACCAACGCGTGAGCAGGCGATTTGAAACCCAGTTTGAGAATGCTCGCGAGGTTGCGCTTTTGCAGCGCAATGACCGAATCCACGAGCCTGATGAAGGGCGTTTTGCTCACCGGGTCCAGACGTAAATGCACGTTCCCCTGAGCGCGCAGCAACAGGTCGTCATCAAGCGATGTGTAGCCGAGAACTTCTGCTCGACCTTCGATCCTGAAAAAGTACTCAGCGACGGCTCCGACGCTGCTGAAGCGCCGCAAGCCCGGTTTCGCGCTGTACAGAAAAACGTCCGGCAGTTCACTCGAGCTGAAACCGATCAAGATAACGCCTGCCAGCTTGAGCGGGTCCTGATTGTGTATCGCGATGGATAACCGCGACATCTCGACCTCGTCCGATACGCTTTCACCCGGTTGGCACAGTGATTTGAGCGCGGCGTATTCCGCCGCAGTGACGGTGCCGTCCTGTCGGCTGCTCAGCAAATGCTGACGGAAACACCCGATAAAAGCCTGTCCTGCCAGATCCCGGAGGCTCATGTCGCCCTCTATCGGGGTACGCCAGTAATCCTCCAGCAGGTTTTCATAGACACCGACCAGCCCGCTGCTGCTGGTGACCGCTCGTTGCCAGGATCTTGCCTCGTCCCCCGTCAGTTCCCGCCCTTCGCTGTCCAGCCACTGCTGACGTATACCGATGCCCAGCGGCCTCCCGCACCAGGCCCTGGTCGCCACGTCGACCAGAGTCTGCGTCCCCAAAGTGACACCATCCTGTTTCGAACTGTCCAGCTGCTTCACCTGAGCAATATGGGTCAGCACGTTGATCGTCGTCCCTGGAAAACGCGTATCGACCTCTTGTTGCAGGTTATGGCCTATGGCCTTCTGCAACGAGGGTACACGCTGCAAGTGTTCAGCCAGTTGATGGAGCTGCTGCGCCTGCTGATCAATGATTGCGAACATGCGCTGTTCGGACAGCCGTCCTTCAATCAGCTCATACTCGAATTGATTTGGATCGCCATATTGCAGGCCATACCGGGTCGTCAACCCGGCCACTAATGCCTGACGATCATCGAATCGCTCTACACCGTTCAGGGCCGTGCACAGATAAACCTCAGGCGTGAGGTTTTTCGAGTCACTGATCAACAGCGCGCCTGCCAGTTCGGCATGCATCAGCCCGCCGTCGCCACGGGACAGCAAATCAACCCGCGGCGCGGTGGCCTCCTCGTCCTGCGGATCAATGAGCAATCGCAGCCAGGTGGCTTGCGGATCAGTGATGCGCTCCGCCTGAAGCGCATCGTCGATGTCCTGGGAAAATCGTGAGTCAAGCGACCCGGAATAAAACCAGGGTGAGTCTGTAGCTGACATGACAAGTTCCTTTTGCAATAAAAACCCATCGCCACTCAGGGCGATGGGTTGAAAGAGCAAAGGAGCTTATCGGGGGCTAAATCATTACCGACGGTACATAAAGCAGTGTATTGCCAATATCAGACCACTCAGGCTTTGTGGTTCTGCTCGACCCAGGTCGCATAGGCATTGATGAAGGTTTGCAGGAAAGGCTTGGTCTGCTCGGAGAGCGTCCCCGCTGCATCGAAGAATGTCCCGGCATTGCCCAGATAGGCCTCCGGCTGCTGCAAGCACGGTACGTTCAGAAAGACCAGGGCCTGACGCAGATGATGGTTGGCACCGAATCCACCGATGGCGCCTGGTGAAGCACTGATCACCGCACCGGGCTTGCCACTCCAGGCGCTTTTACCGTAAGGACGCGAGCCCACGTCAATGGCGTTCTTCAGGGCACCTGGAATCGATCGATTGTATTCAGGTGTCACGAACAACACGCCATCGGCTGCGCTGATTTGCTGACGGAACGCCGTGTAGCTCTCGGGGCTTGAAGTAGCCGTGTCGATGTCTTCGTTGTACAGCGGCAAATCACCGATTTCGACAATCTTCAGTTGCAGGCTGGCCGGGGCCAGGTCGGCGAGGGCCAGAGCGATCTTACGGTTGATGGAATCAGCGCGCAGACTGCCCACTACTACGGCGATTGAGTAAACCTGACTCATGAATATTTCCTTCAACGTATGAAAAGAGCCACTAGTTATAGATCAAGTCGCGGCCAAGGTGCAGATTGCATTGCTGTGATTGAGCATTAAACAGCACAAACAGCCCAAAATCCGGCCATGACTATTTTTTAATCGCGGGCAAACTCCACGGCCAAACAGCGGTCTACTTCGCTTGATTGCGTACTGCGCACGACGTTTTGTCAGAGTCATGCAAGATGTGAACCCGACGCTCGATGCGCAGTGTTAGCATGCAACAGTAAACATGCGGTTATCTTCAGAGGTTACAAAGCAAATGGCTTCAATCAAGGTTGGACAATTTCATGCACGCGATGCCGAAGGCCGTGTTTATTCGGTGCATGAGTTCCGGGAACAGCTGTCTGAAGCGAGTGGCACGGAGCCTGTTTCAATCTACAAGCTGGCGATTGGCGACCGGGTCAACCATCTGGGTGGCGATGAGTTTCAGCTGGTCCAGTCCGGCATAACCATGACTCGTACGTCCTGATACGGTCGGCGGTCTGGAGGCGCGATCCGGTTCTCACAGGCTCAGCTCTTGACGTGGGACCGGCTTTAGCCGGGAAGAGGCCGGTACATTTCATCGTCGGGCATGACGCCTTCCCGGCTAAAGCCGGTCCCACGGTTACGCGCAACTCGTAGGAGCAGCTTCAGCCGCGAGCAGATCGATGCGCCAGCAGGGTCTGTGTGGCCTGATATTCAGCCCTCCCGGCTAAAGCCGGTCCTACGGCTAGGCACAGCTGGTCAGCTAAACAACAGATACCAGAAGATCGCGGATTCGCGTGTCTGAGGGTCGATGGCGCGGTAACGCAGGTGGTCTACCCCACCGACAACGAATCCATACTGCTCGTATAACCGGCAAGCAGCCAGGTTGTTGTTCTGGGTTTCCAGCATGATGCCTGGCAAATTCTGCTTGCGCGTCCAGAACTGCGCGACATCCAGCAGCGACCGCGCCACACCGTTACGGCGCGCCGATGCATCGACGGCCAACTCGTCGACGTGCGCAAAACCGTTCCAGTGCCGACTCAGGACCATGTGCCCCACGGCACGTTCGCCCAGCCAGGCAACCATCACTGTGCTGTCGGCGGCATCCCGATGGTCGCAAAATTCCTGAGAGTCGATGCCATAGTTTTTGCTGTAAGGCTCGACCGCTTCGACCTGCCATTGCTCAACACGCTGCCCCACTTGCACCGCCGCATAACCGCTGACGGTGAAAGTGAATTCGCTGTTGAGGATGTAGTCCTCGAAGCATTCGTCTGCAACGCGAATGCTCAGTGCCGGATTAGCCAAGTTCGTGAGTCCATTCAGTTGCCAATGAATCGGTCGAGCGTTGCGTTACGCCTGTCGGGCAGCGGCTGCGGCTTCCTGTAACTGCACCCACAACGCCGGAGCGCCAGCAGCCTTGGCAATGGCCGCCATGCGCACATCGTGTTCGGCCAGGTCGTTTTCACTGGCACGAATGACACGGCATGGCTGACGGTCAGCTGGCAAACGACGAATTTCGGTTGCCGTATTACCTGAACCTTCACCAGAACCATTGCCGTCACTGGCGTTACCTGCCAGCGACAGACTGGTCTGGCCGCCGGTCATGGTCAGATAGACGTCAGCGAGAATCTCGGAGTCGAGCAATGCGCCGTGCAATTCACGGCCGGAGTTGTCGACGCCATAACGTTTGCACAACGCATCGAGGCTGTTGCGCTGACCCGGGTGACGCTCACGGGCCATCATCAAGGTGTCGAGCACGGTGCAGTGCTGAGTGATATCAGCTCTGTCCTGCTGACCGATCAGGGCAAATTCGTTGTTGATGAAGCCAACGTCGAACGCCGCGTTGTGAATGATCAGTTGCGCACCTTTGATGAATTCGAAGAACTCATCCGCCACTTCAGCGAAGCGCGGCTTGCCGACCAGAAATTCGTTGGTGATACCGTGGACGCCGATAGCGCCTTCGTCACTTTCCCGGTCCGGTTGCAGATACACGTGGAAATGCCGCCCGGTGAGGCGGCGGCCCATCAGTTCGACGCAACCGATCTCGATGACCCGGTGGCCATCGGTGACCGGCATACCGGTCGTTTCGGTATCGAGTACTACGCTACGCATGTTTGATGCCTCTTACTTCATCCACACCACGGTTAGCCAACTGGTCTGCCCGTTCGTTACCAGGGTGACCAATGTGGCCGCGGACCCATTTCCAGGTCACGGTGTGGCGATTGACTTGTTCATCCAGCAGTTTCCAGAGATCGGCGTTCTTGACCGGTTCCTTGGCAGCCGTTTTCCAGCCGCGCTTCTTCCAGTTGACCATCCACTCGGTGATGCCTTTCATCACATACTGCGAATCGGTCACCAGCAGAACTTCGCAGGGACGCTTGAGTTCTTCCAGGCCGCGAATGGCACCCAGCAGCTCCATGCGGTTATTGGTGGTATTGGCTTCGCCGCCCCACAGTTCCTTTTCAACGCCCTTGCAGACCAGCAACGCGCCCCAGCCGCCAGGCCCGGGATTGCCCTTGCAGGCGCCATCAGTGAACAGTTCAACGGTATCGCTCATTACAAACATCCAGAATGGGTTGGCTTTGCTATTCAGGCTCGCACGTGTCTCGGTTGACCTTGGCCATGGGCAGCGGGATCAGCTTGCCCATGGGCTCGCGGCGTAACTCCCGCAAAGGTCGCAATCCTACCACCAGCTTGCGTGCAACCAATAAATAGAAGCCGCCGCCGGGGCTTTGCCAGCCATCGCCGAGACGCTCCAGACCAGAGAGACGCGCTTGCCAGCTCGCGGAAGCAAGCGGCGGACGATAGCACCCGAAGCGGCGCTTCTCCAGTGCGAAGCCCAGCAGATTCAGCCAGTCTGCGACCCTTGACGGGGAAATGCAGCGAGCCTTGTGCAACGCGTCTTTGGCAAAAACATGCCGCAGGCCCCACGTGCTCCAGGGGTTGATACCGACAATCAACAAATGGCCGCCGGGCCGCACGCTGCTGGCTGCCTCGCGCAACAAACCGTGGGGTGACAGGCAGAAATCCAGACCGTGCTGCATGACCACGACGTCGGCGGCATGCTCGCTGAGGGGCCAGGCCTGTTCTTCACAGACAATCTCCACCCCGGGCAAGGGCGCGCCCAGGCGCACATTGCGCTGAACCTGCTGTGCAGCGGGCGGTGTTTCGGCCGAAGGACCGTAATGCACCAGATACCCCCCAAAAAAGCGCCCGAGTTCTTCTTCCAGAACCCGCCGCTCCTCATGCAATAAAAGCTGGCCCAACGGGCCTGACAGCCAGTCGCGCGCTGAACTGATCAGCGCCAGCCACTCGGGATCAGCCTGCGCGAATGCTTCATCGGTCATGTGTGATCCTCGCATCGAGCGTCATCAGACTCTAAGATGCCTCATTGTTTCCAGCTAAGCGAACTGCGCCATGATACAGATTGATGCCCTGCCGGCTTTTACCGACAACTACATCTGGTTGTTACAAGATCCTTCCAGCAAACGCTGTGCTGTGGTGGATCCGGGCGATGCTGCACCGGTCATCGAGTGGCTGGAGCAACATCCGGACTGGACCCTGAGCGACATCCTGATCACTCACCATCACCACGACCATGTGGGTGGCGTCGCGCAACTCAAACAACGTACGGGCGCCCAGGTCGCCGGTCCTGCGACGGAAAACATTCCGGCGCGGGACATCAGCCTTGCCGATCGCGATCAAATCAACGTACTGGGGCTGGATTTCGACGTCATTCTCGTACCTGGCCACACCCTTGGCCACATTGCTTTTTACCACGCAAGGTCAGAGAAGCCGTTGTTGTTCTGTGGCGACACACTTTTCGCGGCGGGTTGTGGGCGTCTGTTCGAGGGTACACCAGTACAAATGCACCAGTCGCTGGGTCGCCTGAACGAATATCCAGATGACACGCTTGTGTACTGCACTCACGAATACACACTGAGTAATCTGCGCTTCGCCCAAGCGGTTGAGCCTCACAACACCCACATTGCAGAGCGCCTGGCACAAGTCAGCCAGTGGCGCAGTGAAAATCGCATCAGCCTGCCGTCAAATCTTGCTCTGGAACGTCTCACAAACCCGTTCATTCGCACCAGTGAAACATCTGTTAAACAAAAAGCGGACGAACGGACCGGGACCGATAATCAGTCGCCAAGCGAGATTTTTGCTGCCCTGAGGGCCTGGAAGGATACGTTCTAAAAAGCGCGACCTGGACCCTGAAAGTTCTCAAAGGTTGACCATTGGCAGGGGGGTTTCTAGAATCGCCCGACATTTTCGCCTGGAACTATCTCCCAGCCAATGTCGTCATCTATACGCAGCACCCTTAATTCAGACGCATTGACTCGGTTAGCTCAGGCTATTGCCGTAGCCGTGAGCGCCACGCTCGCCGGCTGCCAGACCACTAGCCACGTCGAACCCAGCAGTAGCCACCGCACGCCCAATCTGGCCGCGGGCATCAAGCAAAAACCGATCTTTCTCTCTCATAAACCTGCCCCACTTGCGCCACCGCAAGATGTCTGGGAGCGCATGCGTCAGGGCTTCCAGTTGCAACAAGGCAACGGCCTGAACCCTCGCATTGACCAGCAACGCCTCTGGTTCGCCAACAACCCGTCGTTCCTTGAGAACGCCGGTGAACGTGGCAGTCTGTACATGCACTACATCGTTGAACGCCTCGAAGAGCGCAATATGCCGCTGGAGCTGGCGCTGCTTCCAGTCATCGAAAGCGCCTACAACCCCATGGCGGTCTCCCGCAGTCAGGCAGTAGGTCTGTGGCAGTTCATCCCGTCTACCGGGCGTTACTTCAACCTGCGTCAAACCAACTTCTACGACGGTCGCCGTGACATTCAGGCGTCCACCGTTGCCGCACTGGATTACCTGACGCGTCTGCACGACATGTTCAACGGCGACTGGCTTCTGGCACTGGCGGCTTATAACGCGGGTGAAGGCACGGTCAGCCGGGCTATAGAGCGTAACGACAAGCTCGGTCTGCCGACCGACTACTGGAATTTGCCTCTGCCCCAGGAAACCAAGGACTACGTGCCCAAACTGCTGGCGCTGTCCCAAGTGGTGCTGGCACCCGAAGCCTATGGCGTCAACCTGAATCCAATCGCCAACGAACCGTATTTCGACGTTGTAGAACTGAATCAGCGCGTGGACCTTTCCAAGGTCGCCGCCATGGCCAACATCGACGAAGACGAACTGATCCAGCTCAATCCCGCTTACAAGAAGCGCATGACCATCGATGGTCCCAAGCATCTGCTGGTGCCAACGGCCAAGACGCAACTGCTGACCGCCAGCCTGTCGAACATGCAACCTCAGGAGTTGGTGGACTGGAAGCAGTACCGGGTTCGCAAGGGCGATACACTCGCCAGCCTGGCCAGCCGCTATCAGGTTTCAGTCGACTCGCTGAAGAGCACCAACGGTCTGTCCAGCAACAATTTGCGCCTGGGGCAATCGTTGAGCATTCCGACTCAGCCGGGCATGACGCCTTCAAAACCGGTATTCGAAGAGTTGGCGCGTAACGAAAAACCCGCTCGCAGCAGGAACTACACGGTCAAGAGCGGTGAAAACCTGTCGATCATCGCCAAGGCGAACAAGGTCGATGTCAAGGATCTGCAGCGCTGGAACAAGCTTTCCGGGCAGAACCTCAAGGTCGGTCAGACTCTGGTAATGCAGGACAACACCCCGAAAGCCAGAAGCACGGCGACCGCCAGTGCCGCTTCGGCTGACAAGAAGTCCATGCAGTACAAGATCCAGAAAGGCGACTCGATGTACCTGGTTGCCAAACGCTTCAACGTGGAGATGCAACATCTCAAGCGCTGGAACCCGCGCAGCGGTTCGGCTCTCAAGCCGGGTCAGACGTTGACGGTTTATTTGCCGCATTGATCGCATTGTCAAACCTGGCTATCGACCTGTGGGAGGTTCCATGTTTGCCTGCGAGCAGGCGTGGGACCGGCTTTAGCCGGGAAAGCGGTATTCCTGAAGCCTCATTATCAGTGAGTGTTCCGGACTCTTCCCGGCTAAAGCCGGTCCCACGACATTGCACAAGCACCGCTCCCACAGAAGCCGCGCGCCAACAGGCTCTCCACTCCACCCTTTTTCCTGTCGATACAAGCTGTTACTGTTGACGACCCAAAAGCCCAAGCCGTCTGGATCGTGATACGTCCCTTCCTGCTCATCATCAGCCTGGCCTTGAGCTTTCCCGTCTACGCGGCCATCAGCGAGAGTCATGGCTACGCGCAGTTCGGTGTTCTCAAGTATCCAGCCAGCTTTACGCATTTCGACTGGGTAAACCCCGAGGCGCCGAAAGGTGGCACCTTGAGAATGATGGCTTTTGGCTCGTTCGACACGCTCAACCCTTATACCTTCAAGGGCAGCAGCCCGATTTCGACGGCCAATTTCCTGCAGTACGGCGTCAATGAGCTGAACGAGCCGTTGATGGTGGGCACTGGTCAATACGATCCCTCCGGCGACGAACCGACTTCAAGCTATGGCCTGATCGCACAAAGTGTCGAGTTCAGTGAAGATCGCAGCTGGGTAGTCTTCAACATCCGCCCGCAGGCCCGCTTCCATGACGGCAAGCCAATCACGGCCTACGACGTGGCGTTCTCCTATCGCACCCTGCTCAAAGACGGCCATCCTCAGTACCGCACCGCCCTTCAGGAAGTGCAGCGAGTCGATATTCTCAATCGCCACCGCATTCGGTTTGTCTTCAAACGCACGGGCAATCCACTGTTGATCCTGCGTTTGGGCGAGTTGCCGGTGCTGCCTCAACACTATTGGAAAGATCGTGACTTCAAAGCCACGACCTTCGAGCCGCCACTGGGCAGTGGGCCGTACCGGATTACCAAGGTGCAACCCGGTCGGCAACTGGTCTTCGAGCGGGTCAAGGATTACTGGGGCAAGGATCTCGCGGTCAATCGTGGCAAATACAACTTTGATCGGGTTGAAGTCGAGTTCTATCGCGACAGCGACGTCGCCTTCGAGGCCTTCAAAGCAGGCGAGTTCGACATCTACATCGAGCATCAGGCCAAGAACTGGTCCACGGGCTACAACTTCCCGGCCGTGGCCAACGGCCAGGTCATCAAGGCGCAGATCGAGCACAAGATCCCGACCCAGACGCAGGGTCTGTTCATGAACACCCGGCGCGCCATGTTCGCCGACGCACGGGTACGTGAAGCACTGGGGCTGATGTTCAACTTCGAATGGACCAATCGCACCCTGTTCAGCGATGCCTATTCGCGTACCACCAGCTACTACCCCAACAGCGAATTTTCCGCCACCGGCCTGCCTACCGGTGCCGAATGGCTGCTGCTATCAGCGTATCGCGAGCAATTGCCTCCCAGCCTGTTCACCCAGCCGTTTACGGTGTCGAAAACCGACGGTGGCGGCATTCCGCGTGAAACCCTGCGCAAGGCCTTGAAGCTGTTTGGCGACGCGGGCTGGAAGCTGTCGGATCACGGTCTGGTGAATGCCAAAGACCAGCAACTGCGTTTTGAGATCCTGTTGGTCAACCCGAGCCTTGAACGTATCCAGCAGCCTTTTATTGAAGACCTGCGCCGGATCGGCATTGACGCCCGCTTACGCACGGTCGACCGTGCGCAGTACAAACAGCGGCTGGATCAGTTCGATTTCGACATGATCAGCATGACCATGGCGCAGACCCTCAGCCCCGGCCTGGAACAGTGGCAGTACTTCCACTCCAGTCAGGCTGCTATCAAGGGCAGCAAGAATTACGCGGGCGTCGCCAGTCCGGTGGTCGACGGCCTGCTCAATCAACTGCTCGCCGCGCAGACCCGGGATTCGCAAGTGGCGGCCGCCCGCGCGCTGGATCGCGTCCTGCTGTCACAGCACTACATGATCCCCAACTGGTATCTGAACAATCATCGCCTGGCGTACCGCAACCGGTTCGCCATGGTCACCACCCCGCCCTACACCCTGGGTTTGCGTGCGTGGTGGATAAAGCCTCTGGAGAAGACCCAATGAACCCGTTGCGTTCCCTGCTCAAGCAGGCTGGCGGCCTGTTGCTGGTCGGTATTGCCTGCACCGCCCAGGCTGCGCCCCAGCACGCCCTGACGCTCTATGACGAGGCGCCGAAGTACCCCGCCAACTTCAAGCACTTCGACTATGTGAACCCGGATGCGCCCAAGGGCGGCACCATTCGCCAGGCAGGTTTTGGCAGCTTCGACAGCCTCAACCCGTTTATCAACAAGGGCACGCCCGCCGAAGACCTTGGCCTGATCTACGACACACTGGCCCGTTCCAGCCTGGATGAGCCGCTGACCGAATACGGGTTGGTCGCCAGCAAGATTGAAAAAGCACCGGACAACACTTGGGTGCGTTTTTATCTGCGTCCCGAAGCACGCTTCCATGACGGTCACCCGATTCGCGCCGAAGACGTGGAGTTTTCCTTCAATACCTTGATCAAAGATGGCTCCCCGATGTACCGGGCGTACTATGCCGGGGTAGACAAGGTAGTCGTCGAGGATCCGCTGCAGGTCCTGTTCAAGTTCAAGAACAGCGACAGCCGCGAATTACCGCTGATCATCGGACAGCTGCCGGTGTTGCCCAAACATTTCTGGGCCACACGTGAGTTCAACAAAGGCAATCTCGAGTTTCCGTTGGGCAGCGGCCCGTACAAGGTCGCCGAAGTCAAAGCCGGGCGCCTGGTTCGTTATGAACGGGTCAAGGACTATTGGGCCAAGGACTTGCCGGTCAACCGCGGCCAGTACAACTTCGATGTGATGAGTTACGACTACTATCGCGACAGCGACGTGGCGTTGCAGGCCCTCAAGGCCGGTCAATACGACTACCGCATGGAAAATACCGCGAAAAACTGGTCCGCAGCCTATGACATCCCTGCCGTGCGCGAAGGCCGGTTGATCAAGGAGGAACTGCCCAACGGCAACCCGCAGGGGATGCAGGGCTTCGTCCTGAATTTGCGCCGCCCGATGTTCCAGGACCCGAAAGTGCGTGAAGCGCTGACGCTGCTGTTTGATTTCGAATGGACCAACAAGCAGTTGTTCAACGGCTCCTACACACGCACCAAAAGCTACTTCGACAATTCGGAAATGGCCTCCAGCGGCCTGCCCTCTGCCGCGGAGTTGAAGCTTCTCGAGCCGTTGCGCGGCAAGATTCCTGATCGGGTGTTCACGGATGAATTCGTGCTGCCAACCACCGACGGAAGCGGCATGATTCGTCCGCAAATGCGCCGTGCTTACCAGTTGCTGCAAGAAGCAGGCTGGCGCATCAAGGACGACCACATGACAGACGCGCAGGGTAACCCGGTCAAACTGGAATTCCTGATGGCGCAAACCGCCTTTGAGCGGGTCATGCTGCCTTACAAGCGCAACCTCAAGGACCTCGGTATCGAACTGACCATCCGCCGCGTGGATGTCGCCGAATACATGAACCGCCTGCGTTCGCGAGACTACGACATGATTGTCAGCAGTTATCCGCAATCTTCGTCGCCGGGTAACGAGCAACGTGAGTTTTTCCATTCGGTGAGCGCCGACCGCGCTGGCAGCCGCAACTTCATGGGCCTCAAAGACCCGGCAGTCGATACGCTGGTGGATGGCCTGATCAACGCCGACTCGCGGGAAAATCTGATCGCCCACACCCGAGCTCTGGATCGCGTGCTGCTGTGGGGCTTCTACATGGTGCCCAACTGGCACATCAAGAGCTGGCGCATCGTCTACTGGGACCACCTGGCGCATCCGGAGGCCAAGGCCTTGTCGGATATCGGACTGACCAATTGGTGGGTAAAACCGGATGTGAAGCCTGCACCGCCGCAGCAACCTGTCCCCGATGCAGACGCCGAGAAGGAGGAGCGCTGACATGCTGGCTTATATCCTGCGACGTCTGCTGCTGATTATCCCGACGCTGTTCGGCATCCTCCTGATCAACTTCGTGATCATCCAGGCCGCGCCCGGTGGCCCGGTAGAGCAAATGATCGCCAAGCTCGAAGGCTTCGAGGGCGCCACCACGCGAATCGCAGGTGGCGGCTCCGAAGTCTCGGTGGCTGGCTCCAACTATCGCGGCGCACAAGGTCTTGACCCGGCCCTGGTGAAAGAAATCGAGAAGATGTACGGCTTCGATAAATCGGCGCCGGAACGTCTATGGATCATGATCAAGAACTACGCCCATCTGGACTTCGGCGACAGCTTCTTCCGTGACGCCAAGGTGGTCGACCTGATCATCGAAAAGATGCCAGTGTCCATTTCCCTCGGGTTATGGAGCACCCTGATCATGTACCTGGTGTCGATCCCGCTGGGGATCGCCAAAGCAACCCGACACGGCAGCCATTTCGACGTCTGGACCAGCTCGGCAATCATCGTCGGTTACGCAATCCCGGCCTTCCTGTTCGCTATCCTGCTGATCGTGATGTTTGCCGGGGGCAGCTACTTTGACTGGTTCCCGTTACGCGGCCTGACTTCGAACAACTTCGACGAGCTGAGCACAGGCGGCAAGATTCTCGATTACTTCTGGCACCTGGTACTGCCGGTTACCGCGCTGGTGATCGGCAACTTCGCGACCATGACGCTACTGACCAAAAACAGTTTCCTCGACGAAATCGGCAAGCAGTACGTGACCACTGCCAAGGCCAAGGGCCTGAGCAACAACCGCGTGCTCTACGGCCACGTGTTCCGCAACGCGATGCTGCTGGTGATTGCCGGTTTCCCGTCGGCGTTCATCAGCATTTTCTTTACCGGCTCCCTGCTGGTGGAAGTGATCTTCTCCCTCGACGGCCTGGGCCTGATGAGTTTCGAAGCCGCCATCAACCGCGACTATCCCGTGGTGTTTGGCACGCTGTTTATCTTCACCCTGCTTGGGCTGGTGGTGAAACTGATCGGGGACATCACCTACACACTGGTGGACCCGCGCATCGACTTCGAAAGCAGGAAGCATTGATATGAAGTTGTCTCCTCTGAATCGTCGACGCTTCGAGCGTTTCAAGGCCAACAAGCGCGGCTGGTGGTCCCTGTGGCTGTTCCTGATCCTGTTCGTCCTGAGTCTGGGCGCGGAACTGATCGCCAACGACAAACCGCTGGCCATACGGTACGACGGCGCGTGGTACTTCCCGGTACTCGAGCGCTATCCAGAAACCACCTTCGGTGGCGAATTCCCGCTGGAAGCCAATTACAAAAGCCCCTACATCAAGGAACTGCTTGAAGCCAAAGGCGGCTGGACATTGTGGGCACCGATCCCTTTCAGCTACCAGAGCATCAATTACGACCTGAAAGTCCCCGCCCCTGCCCCGCCCTCATCGGAAAACCTGCTCGGCACGGATGACCAGGGGCGAGACGTACTGGCCCGGGTGATCTACGGTTTCCGCATTTCGGTGCTGTTCGCCCTGACCTTGACCGTGCTCAGCTCAATCATCGGCGTCATCGCCGGTGCCTTGCAGGGTTTCTACGGCGGCTGGGTGGACCTGGTAGGCCAGCGTTTTCTGGAAGTCTGGTCCGGATTGCCGGTCCTCTACCTGCTGATCATTCTTGCCAGCTTCGTGCAGCCCAACTTCTGGTGGTTGCTGGGCATCATGCTGCTGTTTTCCTGGATGAGCCTGGTGGATGTGGTGCGCGCCGAGTTCCTGCGCGGGCGCAATCTGGAATACGTGCGTGCCGCCCGTGCGCTGGGCATGGAGAATGGCGCGATCATGTTCCGCCACATTCTGCCCAACGCCATGGTCTCGACCATGACCTTCATGCCGTTTATCCTCACCGGCGCCATCGGTACCCTCACTGCGCTGGACTTCCTTGGCTTTGGTTTGCCCGCCGGGTCGCCGTCACTGGGCGAGCTGGTTGCCCAGGGTAAATCCAACTTGCAGGCCCCATGGCTGGGCATCAGCGCCTTCGCGGTCCTGGCCCTGATGTTGAGCCTGCTGGTATTTATCGGCGAGTCCGCCCGCGATGCTTTCGACCCAAGGAAATGAAATGAACAATGACAATCTGATCGAGATCCGCGATCTGGCCGTCGAGTTCGTGTCCGGCGAAGGCTGTCAGCGCGTGGTCGAAGGCATCAATTTTGATATCCGCCGGGGCGAAACCCTGGCGCTGGTGGGTGAAAGCGGCTCAGGTAAATCGGTCACCGCCCACTCGATCCTGCGTCTGCTGCCTTACCCGCTGGCCCGCCACCCAAGCGGCACTATCCGCTATGCCGGTCAGGACCTGTTGACCCTGGACGAGAGAAAACTGCGCAAGATTCGCGGTAATCGCATCGCGATGATCTTCCAGGAGCCGATGACCTCGCTGAACCCATTGCAGTCGATCGAGAAGCAGATCAATGAAGTCCTCGGCCTTCATAAAGGTCTGACCGGCAAGGACGCGACCCGCCGCACCCTTGAACTGCTGGAGCTGGTGGGCATCCCCGAGCCCGTGAAACGCCTGAAAGCCCTGCCCCATGAGTTATCGGGCGGCCAACGGCAACGGGTGATGATCGCCATGGCGCTGGCCAACGAGCCGGAACTGCTGATTGCCGACGAGCCAACCACTGCGCTGGACGTCACGGTACAACTGAAAATCCTCGAACTGCTCAAGGAACTGCAGGCACGTCTGGGCATGGCGTTGCTGCTGATCAGCCATGACTTGAACGTTGTGAAGCAAATAGCCAACCGCGTATGTGTCATGCAGCGCGGTTGCATCGTCGAACAAGCGTCCTGTGACGAATTGTTTCGTTCGCCCCAGCATCCGTACACCAAAATTCTGCTCAGCGCAGAGCCCAGCGGCGGCCCGGCGGCCAACCCGGCGGGCGCACCGCTGCTGGAAGTGGAGGATCTGCGGGTCTGGTTTCCGATCAAGAAAGGCCTGCTCAAACGCACCGTCGATCACGTCAAGGCAGTGGACGGCATCCACTTCAGCCTGCCCAAAGGGCAAACGCTGGGGATTGTCGGTGAAAGCGGCTCGGGCAAATCGACGTTGGGTCTGGCGATTCTTCGTCTGATCGGTAGCCAGGGTGTCATACGTTTCCAGGGCGAAACGCTAGACTGCCTGTCGCAGCAACAGATTCGTCCGTTGCGTCGACAGATGCAGGTGGTTTTTCAGGACCCGTTTGGCAGCTTGAGCCCGCGGATGTCGGTGGGTGAAATCGTTGGCGAAGGCCTGCGTATCCATCGCATGGGCACAGCGGCCGAACAGGAAACTGCAATTATCGAAGCACTCAGAGAGGTAGGACTGGATCCGGAAACACGGCACCGCTACCCTCACGAGTTCTCCGGTGGGCAACGGCAGAGAATCGCCATTGCCCGGGCACTGGTATTGAAACCGGCGCTGATTCTGCTGGACGAGCCCACTTCGGCGCTCGACCGGACAGTGCAGCGTCAGGTAGTCGAGCTACTGCGCTCGCTGCAGACCAAGTACAACCTGACGTATTTGTTTATCAGCCATGACCTGGCTGTCGTCAAAGCCCTCAGCCACCAATTGATGGTGGTCAAGCAGGGTCAAGTGGTCGAACAGGGTGATGCGCAAGAAATCTTTGCCGCACCGCAACATTCTTATACACAGCAGTTGCTGGAAGCCGCCTTTTTGGCACCAGTAGCTGTCGATTAACCTGAAGAGGAACAACACATGGGTTTTCTCGCCGGTAAGCGCGTCCTGATCGTCGGTGTCGCTAGCAAACTGTCCATCGCATCCGGCATCGCTGCCGCCATGCATCGCGAGGGTGCAGAGCTTGCCTTCACCTACCAGAACGACAAACTCAAAGGTCGCGTCGAAGAATTCGCCGCTGGCTGGGGTTCGGGCCCTGAGCTGTGCTTCCCTTGTGACGTCGCCAGTGACGAAGAAATCGCCAAGGTCTTTGAAGACCTGAGCAAGAAATGGGATGGCCTGGACGTGATCGTTCACTCCGTTGGCTTCGCTCCAGGTGACCAACTGGATGGCGACTTCACCGACGCCACTACCCGCGAAGGTTTCCGCATCGCTCACGACATCAGCGCCTACAGCTTCGTGGCATTGGCCAAAGCCGGTCGCGAAATGATGAAAGGCCGCAATGGCAGTCTGCTGACTCTGTCGTACCTGGGTGCCGAGCGCACCATGCCGAACTACAACGTGATGGGTATGGCCAAGGCCAGCCTGGAAGCCGGTGTACGTTATCTGGCAGGCAGCCTGGGTCCGGAAGGCACTCGCGTCAACGCGGTATCGGCCGGTCCGATCCGTACGTTGGCGGCTTCGGGTATCAAGAACTTCCGCAAGATGCTGGCCGCAAACGAGGCGCAAACTCCGCTGCGTCGTAACGTGACCATTGATGAAGTCGGCAACGCTGGCGCGTTCCTGTGTTCGGACCTGGCGTCCGGCATCAGCGGCGAAATCATGTACGTGGACGGTGGTTTCAACACTACTGCTATGGGCAATATCGAAGAGTAATCTTCGAGTACGCCTATGAAAAAGCCCGCGGCTTGTGAGAGTTGCGGGCTTTTTTGTGGGCGTTTGGTTGCTCATGTGTACATATCCGTTATTGCGGTGATGGCGGATATTGGTTGCGCTTTTACAGCGCGTCACTTTCGAACATCCGGAAGCCGGCCCAGCCAAAAGTAACCAAAACGCTCTTGCCCCATCACTCGGCACCTCGCTGGCGCTCGGTGTACCCGCCCACGGTTCAGGATCTGCGTTCGGCCAGCGTGATTTAACGGGGCGCCTCAGATCAAGATCAAAAGCGCGGCGGCCTGACAGCCGACCTGGTTGTTTGAACCTGCTACCTTCGCTCCGGCTAACACGGACCTTGTGGGAGCGGTGCTTGCCCGCGATTCAGGCGCCACGGTACGTCAGATATACCGCGTAATCGTTCATCGCGGGCAAGCACCGCTCCCACATAAAACCGCGTGTATCCAGCCCCTACTCTAGATCTGCTTAGATCTGCTTTTGATTTTGATCTGAGGCACCCCGTTAAACCACGCCGGCCGGAATTCGATATTGCTGCGTGGGGGCTCTTGTTAAATGAAGAGACGGCAGGGATGCCGGTTTAGCCGCCTCAGGCCATGGATGGCCGGTGGCGGCGGCCCTACGCAGCAATGTCGGATTACGGGTATGCCGAGCGACAGCGAGGCACCCAGTGGTTGGGCAAGAGCCTTTTGGTTACTTTTGGCTGGGCCGGCTTCCGGAACCAAAAGTGACGCGCCGTAAGGGCGCAACCAATAGAAGCCGTTACCTAAGTAACGGATATGTGCACAAATCAGGCCTCACCCTCAGCCTGATTCCTCTCCCCCATCTTCTTGCTACGCTTCTCCAGCACCAGATAAACCACCACAGCAATCGTCAACGGCAGCAGAAAGTAAATCGCCCGGTAGCCAATCAGCGCCGCTAGCAACGTGCCCTTGGAGAACTCATCCTGCAGCAAGGTCATGAAGACCGTCTCCAGCACCCCAAGCCCAGCCGGAATATGCGTAATGACACCGGCAATGCTACTGATCAACAACACCCCAAGAATGGCTGGATAAAATGCTTTGTCCGGCAGCAGCGTATAAATCACCAACGCCATCAACGACCAGTTCAGCGCGCCAAGACTGGCCTGTAACAGCGCCTGCTTCATGGAAGGCAGCGTGATTTCCTGCTTGCGAATCGTCCACGAACGGCGCTTGGAAAACCGGCAAGCCAGCAAATACGCACCCGACACCGCCAACAACGCAAAGCCGATCAGCCGTAGCGTTCCAGTCCCTACGGCCCAGTCCTTTGGCAGCTCCAGGAAACCCATGGAGAACACGCCACCAGCCAGAATCATGTAACCCAGCCAGTTAGTAATCAGGCTCAGACTCAAGATACGAGTAATAGTCGGCACATCCAGCCCGAGCCGGGAATACAGGCGATAACGCAAGGCAATCCCGCCGACCCAGGAACTAAGGTTCAGGTTGAACGCATAACAGACAAACGCCACCGGCACGATCTGTTTGATCGCCAACTTGTGCCCGGTATAAAACCGCGCCAATACATCAAAACAGCAATACGTCAGGTAACTGCACAGCGCAATCACCACACCCAAAGCCAGGGTGCTCAGCTTGTAGGATTGCAATGCCTGCTTCACTTCCTGCCAGTCGAGGTTCTTGACCAGCAGGAACAACAACACCGGCACCGCAATGAAGAAGAACAGGTTGAAGGCACGCTTGGCCCACTTCCATTTGTTGCTTTGCTTCTCTTTTTCTTTTGGCTGATCCGAAGACGCCTCATAAGCCTGACTCATAGCGACTTCTCCTGATCCGATTGCAGGCTGGACTTCAATTGTTCTGTCACGCTGCTTTTCTCGTTTTCAACAACGCTGGCTTCAGGAATCACATCCGCAGCCCGCAACGGTTTGAGCCTCATGCCGTGAGCCGGAAACAAGCCAGCGATGGCCGGGAAGTGACGCAGGAAGTGAAAACTCAGGAAGATCATCGGCGCACGCCACCACTGACCGCGTGCTGCGCCCCGCAGGCTCATCTCTTTACTGTGGGTAGCAGCGAGTCCGGTCAAATGCTCGTGCAGATGCTGGTTGAGCTGTTGGTCGCGGATGAACAGGTTTACTTCAAGATTCAGCGCAAGGCTTAGCGGGTCCAGGTTGCTGGAGCCGACGGTGGACCATTCGCGGTCGATCAGCGCGACTTTGCCGTGCAGAGCGCGCTGGGTGTATTCGTGAATTTTCACCCCGTCACGCAATAAATAGGTGTACGTGAGACGCGAGCACACGCGCACGAACGGCATGTCCGGCTGGCCTTGCAGAATCAGCGTGACCTTGACGCCGCGCCGCGCCGCATTGCGCAATTCACGCAGGAAGCGGTAGCTGGGGAAGAAGTAGGCATTGGCGATGGTGATCCGCTGGGTTGCATTGCGAATCGCCAACAAATACTGCTCTTCGATATCCGTGGTGTGCTCTTCGTTGTCACGTTCACACAAGAGCATTCGCGCACTGCCCGCGTGCTGGGTCGCTACTCGCAGCGCCGGGACTTTGGCACGCACGGCCTCACTCAACAGGCGAAGTGCGGACTTATGAATATCGCCGACGATAGGGCCGCGAACCAGAACTGCATAATCCTGTTTGGCGGTCAGACCTGTGTCGCTCATGTGATCAACGCTGTAGTTGATGCCACCGATGAAGGCCAGTTCCCCGTCGATCACCACGACTTTGCGATGCAGACGCCGGAACAGGTTGGTGCGCATGCCCATCAGGCGCGGACGCGGATCGAACAGCTGAATATGCACACCCGCAGCCAGCATCCTGCCGACAAACGACTTGCTGAGATCCGAAGTACCGTAATCGTCGACGGTCACCACGACGTAAGCACCGTTGCTCGCCGCTTCAATTAGTGCTTGCTGCAGTGCTTCCCCGATCCGGTCTTCGAAAATGATGAAGGTTTCCAGCAGCACTTCTTTGCGCGCCGCACGGATGCATTCGAAGACGCGGGTGAAATAGTCTTCGCCGTTGATCAGCAATTCAACCGAATTGCCCTCCTGCCACTGCCCGTGGTTATTCGCCTGATCACTCATAAGGTTAACTCCACTGCCAGCGGCGCATGATCTGAAAGGTGTGACCACGGACGATTGGACAAGACTTTGGGTCGATTGCTCGTGGCATTGCGTACATAAATGCGATCCAGCCGAAGTAACGGCCAGCGCGCGGGAAAGCTTTTAGCGGGAACACCGAAGTGCTTCACGAAAACCTCGTGCATCCCGGTGCCTTCCAGTGCGGCATCTGCGCGCTGACGCCAGTCGTTGAAATCGCCAGCTACGATCACCGGCTCACCTTCAGGTAACCGGGCCAACAACTCGGCGAGCAGCTTCAACTGCTGCAACCGATGATTTTCCCGCAGGCCCAGGTGCACGCAGATGGCATGCACGTGACCGTGATGGGGAACGTCCAGCACACAGTGCAGCAAGCCGCGCTCTTCCGTGCCATGGATCGAGATGTCGAGGTTCTCGTGGTAGCTGATCGGGTACTTGGACAGCAGTGCGTTGCCGTGGTGGCCATGGGGATAGACCGCGTTGCGGCCATAGGCGAAATCGCCCCACATGCTGTCGGCAAGGAATTCGTATTGCGATGTGGTTGGCCAATCCTTGACGCGCTGCGCATGATTTTGATGTTCGCCGTGCACTTCCTGCAAAAACACCACATCGGCGGACACCGAGCGCACCGCGTCCCGCAGCTCGGGCAAAATAAACCGGCGATTCAGAAAGCCGAATCCCATGTGCATGTTCATAGTCAGTACGTTCAGAGAAACGCTGGCGGATGTCGCCGTTCGCACGCCAACGGGCGTTGTGGCAGTGGTCAAAACTCAACTCCTTGCAGGTCGCCCGGCGCAACGTCCAGCCGTTTGGCGAGATCGAAGCGCTCCAGCAATTGACGGGCGTCATACGGCGCACGGACTTTAAGGTCGTTATCGAAGTAGCAGTAGATATCCCGGGACTTGCGTTTAGGAGTCGCAGACTTCCGGGGTTCAGCGATTACCACCTGCGCGTCGGACGGTTGCGAGCCTTTACGCCAGGCATCGATACGATCGCCCCAATGCTCGATGGCCTCTTCTGTATAGCCACTGGCGTAAAGCTTTTTATCGCCGTGCAGTCGCAGGTAGACAAAATCACTGGTCAGGTCTTCGATGTAAGGCCACTTGCCCGCAGTGTCCGCCATCACCAACGCTACCTTGTACTTGCGTAACAAGGTGATGAACTCGGGCACCTTGAAGCTTGCATGACGGATTTCTACCGCATGCCGCAGCCGACCGGTCTTGGGAAGATCCAGATAACCGGGTTTTTGCATTTTTTCGTCGCACTGCGCGGCGCAAAGCCTGGCCTGCTTCATGTCATGAGGCAGTAGCTTAAGGAAGTGTTCGAATTTTTCCGCATCGAATTTGAAGCTCGGCGGAAACTGCCAGAGGATCGGACCCAGTTTCTGTTTGAGCTGAAAAATACCCGACGCAAAGAAATTGGCGACAGGTTTTTCAACCTCATTCAAGCGCCGCACATGGGTAATGAAACGCGGGGCTTTGACACTGAATACAAAATCATCAGGCGTATCGGCATACCAGCGCGCATACAGCTCCGGCGATTGCAGGGCGTAAAACGACCCATTGATCTCGATACTGTTGACCGCACGCGAGGCGAACTTAAGCTCGTTTTTCTGCGTCAGCCCTTCTGGATAGAAGTCGCCCCGCCACGGGACGTAGCGCCAGCCGGAGATGCCAATGCGGATATCGCTCATGATGAGAGGCCCAGTGCAATGCGCGGCGCCTGAAAGCTGCGGACCTCCAGGCGCGATCCTGGCCGAGGTCCACGCCCGCTTTCAGGCATGAATGTTCACGTCATATGAAGCCTGGCACTGGCACAGGTTCCATACCGATTTGTCAGCTCATCCGCGCCTGACTGACCGAGTCCGCGAAGCTTTTGTATTTAAGGCCCAGTTCCGCCGCATAGTAATGAACGTCTGGAAGTTCCATATTAGACATAGTGAAGCCGAGCAGTGCCTCCATGACTGCCATTTGTTCAGACTCGAAACTAACGCTGCCGTCAGCGCGTATGGCGCTGATGCCGTCCTGGCGCTGGCCGTTTTGATTGACCATGATTGCATCGTTGCGCGACACACCATACGGCAGAGCCAGCAGCACCTGCCCCATTCCCACGCGAACCGGATAGCCGCCCGGCAGCCCGTTCGGACCGGGGACATGGGTGATGATTTCATGCTCGGCGTACAGATTCTCCAACAGACGAACCGCGGAGATTGCGTTGAAGAAATTGATATCCACCCCGCCCAGGCTGCGAAAATGTGTGCCTACCGCGTTAAAAATCGCTTCATCAGCAAACTCGCCAGTGCGGTCAAGGTTATCCACCCAATAGGTGAGTCGGTACTGCGTATCGGGGGCCATGCCCGTGCGCGCAACCTGCTGACATAGGCTTTGCTGCGCAACCAGTCGGACCCGAACGCTCTCAGGTGGACGCATGGCCATCCGGGCAATCGACAACCGAACACCGGGAATCATAGTGGCAATACCGCCAATCCCGGTGTCTGGCGCCATGCCCACCTTATCAAGCACCGCGTTGACGGCGTCAGGAAACGCCGCGTTGACGGTCACAACCTTTACCCCGGAATGTTTGATTGCCCGCATAAGTTCGTAGGCTGGCGCAAGATGCATGGGCAACCAGGGACCGAATCGGGCCTTGTCCAGTGCCTGATAGTGCTCCGTTGGTAATTGAGTCATCATCCGCCATGACAGCAACGAAGCACTGTTAAAAATGATGTCCGGGCGAACCCAATAAATAGTCCTGGCGTTCGCCTCTATATTACCTTCGGTCAGATCCATGACGAGGGGATGAGCGGTACACGTACCCCCCATCTGTAAACATCCCAGCCGCAGAAGGTGACAAAGCCGGGTGATTTTTTCCAAATCACGACCGGCCACGTAGAAGATAAAATCATCTCTAGGCATTAACATTTTCAGGATCTGCAGGCACAGGTCGCCCCCGCCTACTAACATAAGCTTTTTCTTTTCCATTTCGGTATTCCCGCCTGGCAGAGGCCCCGGAACCTTTAGTCCGTACGTCGAAGTGCGGCTTACATCACAACAGGGGATCTATTCCGCTCTCGTGATTGCGCCTCTACAGCAAGTCAAAAGCCTTTAACGTTTTACCTGTCTGAACAGCGCCCCCCAATTGAGAACTCCAATCAACTTTATGGGAAACCAAACAGAATCCAAAGACACGTTTAGAGCCTTATAAAGACATTGGATAAGCCCACAAAGCCACTGCCCATTCGGGTGTAACATGACATTTACACCGCTCCCGGCTTTCGACCAGATACTGCCCTGCGAGCAGGTGTAAAGATGGATCCAGGATTAAACACTGTCAATTAACTAACCCGTCTTTAACAGCACTATTGGATATAACTAATCAGGTTTTAAAACCGAACATTCAAACTCAGCGCTCACCTCATGCGCCTGGGCGAGCGCTCATGATCCATGCTTCGGCGACGCAACCTGGTTTCGGGCATGGGTATTGCTGTAACGATGTAAGCGACTCTCAGTCAAAAAAGTGTCCACAGTGCGGGCACTCACTGAACCGCCATTGCTGAGCAAGCGGGAGGATTAGCCGGTCGAAACACGACACGCCATAATCGGGCTGCGACCATTTGCATCTGTGCCTAGAATGCCAAAAGACATCAAGGGAAAACACCGTGAATACACCTTTAGCAGCACGTTATAGCTACAGAGCCCGTTGGCTTCACTGGGTTATGGCCGTCCTGATCGTGCTGGCCTATGCCCTGATCCTGAGCCGCACACAATTTGCCCGTGGTTCTGGCTTGCGAACTTTCGTAGTACAGAGCCACTTCTGGGTTGGCATCCTGGTGCTGACCCTCGCATTTTTCCGCGTTGCTGAGCGACGTCGTCATACACCACCTGATGTCACCCCACCGCTTGAAGGTTTTCTGCGGCTCGCGGCAACCGCTTCTCACTACCTGCTGTATGCATTCCTGTTTGCGCAGCCGCTGCTGGGGCTATTCACAGTGCTGATAGAGAAAGGCTCGCTGCCCGTTCCTTTGACGGATTTTCTGATCCCTTCGCCCTTCCCACTCTCCGAGCGCTTCGCCGAATCACTGGAAGACCTGCACAAATTGCTGGGTTCGATTTTTTACTACGTGATTGGCCTGCATGTCGTCGCCGCGATCTGGCATCACTTTGTACGCAAGGACAATACGCTCAAGCGGATGGTGTAAATCTCACTGATACCAGGTAGGTGTGCGGCAAACGGAGATCCCTTAGGAATGCCTTACATTCAGGCAGCCATACGTAGTTGATAAGAGCAAGGGCCGCTCAAGGTATGATCGCCAACACTGACCGTTACCGCCTCCCTGATATCAAGGACGTTCCATGCAAAACCGCTTGCTGACTTCCCTGGCTATTGCCGTGTGTGCATCGACTTCCTCCCTGGCCAATGCCAGCAGTGATGACGCTTGCTATCCGACCTGGTCGATACTCAGCGAACAACTGGACACTTGCAGCAGCTTGCCTTTCCTGAGCCCAGGCAATGACAGCTCGGTGAATCTGCGGCTGTTACTGGCCAATGCCGGCAAGTTGCAACTGAGCCCCGCGGCACTGAACAAGGATGACCTGGCGGAAGGTTACGGCGAAGTACCGTTTGCTCATTACCGTCTGCTGTCTGTGCCCGGCGACGTCGATGAGGAAGTTGCCAAAGAAGGTCACACACTCGGCCTGAATGAAATGCTTGCCACGCTAGGTATCAAGCGCGAACCCGCAGAGGTGGCCGGCGATATGTTGGTGGACGGCGAAGGCAGCCGCTGTCGCAGCAACAATGAAACCACCGCCACGGACTTTGTTCGCGAATTGATCGGAACACCTGAACTCTCCCCGGCCGAACGCGCTGCTCTGGCCAATAGCCGAATGCAGATGCTCCCGGCCTGCGGGTGGGAACCCGAGCAACTAACCAGTTTGTTACCCCGCGAAATAGCCTCGACCACAGGCAAAGCCTTCGCCACCTATCTGCAAGCGGCGGCCGACTTCTACAGCGGACGTTTCGTCGAAGCGAGCAAAGGCTTCACCTTACTGGCCGACAATCCAAACGAGTGGCTGAAAGACACGGCGCTGTACATGATTGGCCGAACCGAGCTGAATCTGGCTCAGGAAAAGGCCTTCGAGTACGGTGAACTGAGGCCGGAACGCGTCGATGTGGCCGCAGCCAGACGTGCCGAAAGCGCCTTCAGGAACTACGTCGATAATTACCCCTATGGCGTGTACTCCAACACCGCCACTGGCTTGTTGCGCCGGGTACATTGGCTGACCCGGGACAACGACAAGCTTGCCGCTGATTATGAAGCGCAGTTGCTGGCCCCGAGCGGAAACCGCCCGGCTTACGAAGCTCTGGTTCGCGAAGCTGATCTCAAGTTGATCACGCCGAACACAACCGCGGTCAAGTCGCCCATGATCGCAGCCGTCAACGACCTGATGTGGATGCGTGAAGGCTCCGACAAAACGCTGAGCAAAGCCGGTCTGATGGCGCAAAAGGACACGTTCGCCGAACATCCTGAGCTCTTCAACTATTTGCAGGCCGCGTTTGCCCTGTACGTCGAGAACAATCCGGTCAGCGCCTTGCAGCTGCTACCCGATGCCATTCCTGCCGAACTCAACTACCTGGCGTTCAGCCAACAGATGCTGCGTGGGTTGGCTCTGGAAGCCAATCAGGATTCGAAGGACGCACAGGCGCTGTGGCTGCAATTAATGCCTCTGGCCAAATTGCCGCTGCAACATGAACAATTGCAGTTAGCGCTGGCCATGAGCTACGAGCGCGACGAACAACTGGCCAGGGTCTTCGCCGCTGACTCGCCGATCAAAGCCGAAAAAGTGCGTTACATCCTGCTCAGTAAAGCTGCTGATGCGGACCTGTTGCGTCAACAGGTCACTCTGGGTGCGAGCGATACCGAGCGTAATACCGCGCTGTTTGTTTTGCTCTACAAGGACCTGATGCGCAGTCAGTTCGCCGCGTTCGGCGAGGATCTCAAACAATTACCAGAAATCCCCTCAGCAGAAAAACTTAGCTATAGCCTTGGCTATGTCTACGATCAGGGGCAGGCTCTGACGCTGTTTCGCTGGCAAGGCGACAAGGCCGAATCCGGCTACGTCTGTCCGAGTATTGCGGACACCGCCGCGACGTTGGACAAAGATGCGAAGAATCCCCGGAGCCTGAATTGCATGGGCGAATTCATCCTGCGCAACAGTCTGGACAGCATGCCGCTGGACGAAGCGCGTAGCGCCGACGTCCTCGGCGGCACAGCCCCCGGTTTTGCCGGGCAGGTATTCTCCAGGCACAGCGCGTATCAAACCGTTATCGCCAATCCAAAAGCCGACCACGAAGACAAAGCCTACGCACTGTTTCGTGCCATCAACTGCTACGCCCCGTCGGGCAACAATGGTTGTGGCGGTAAAGCGGTAGAGCCCTCAGTACGCAAGGCGTGGTTCAAACAGCTCAAAGGTGGATTTGCCGATACACGCTGGGGTAAATCCTTGCAGTACTACTGGTAATACCAGGTACATGACCAAGTGAGGTGACTTATCCAGAAGATGATCAGGCCCTTTCCCGGCTGAAGCCGGTCCTACGGACGATTCGCATACTTCAGTATTTCTTCGCTGGCGACAACGGTGGCGTATTCCCCGTGCAGATTGCCCAGCGACATGGCATGCACGTCTTCAGCAGTACGTGGCGTATCAAAGAAATCGTTCTTGTCGAAGGTAAAACATCCGTCATGGGGCACGATCACCTCAAACCCCAGATTGCCACCAGCGCGGGCAGTGGATTCCACTGAGTTGTTGGTGACAACACCCACGATAACGACCTGAGTGATGGAATCGTCTTTTAACCACTGCGCCAAGGGCGAATTGCAGAACGCATCAGGCACCTGTTTGCGCAATTCACGCTCACCGTCCAAAGGCAAAAAGGCGGGCTGATATTCAACTCCGGACTGCTCTGGCCAAAACACGGATTCCGGTTCTCGTGAAAAATGCCGGATGTGGATCACAGGCCTTTGGGAATAACGCCAGGCCTGGAGCAGCGCGAGCATTTGCCCTTCAGCCTGAGGATTATTGCGGCGGCCCAATTTGGGATGCTGAATGCCTTGTTGCATATCGATGATCAGTAGCGCGGCGTTAGCGTGAATATCCATTGAGTTGGCTCTGTAAAAAACTTCTAGACCGCACTGAACGCTGCGGGCAGACCCTGCTCGGCGAACTGCTCGAGTACAAAATCCACGAATGCCCGTGTCTTGCCAGGCAACAATTTGTGCTCCGTGTAATAGAGCGAAATATTACCGTCGTCAACGTACCAATCGGGCAATACACGGACAAGTTGACCGCTGCGTAAATACGGCACGGCAAACGGCATACTGACCAACGCGATGCCCAGTCCCTGCTCGGCAGCAGAGCACGCAGCCTCTGAATCACTCATAGTCATGCGCGGCTTCAGGTCAAGGGCGCTGTACCGGTGATCGCGGCTGGTGAGCGGCCAGGAGCGAATTCTTCCCGTCTGCGGCGAGCGGATCAGAATTCCCGGATGGATCTGCAGATCCTCGGGCTGATCAATAAGCGGCTGCCCAGCCAGATAACCCGGCGATGCCACCAGCACCCGGTGCGCAGGCGCCAACTTGCGCGCCACGACTCCTTGCGGCAGATCAAAGCCGCCGCCTATGGCTGCGTCAAATCCCTGCCCGATCAAGTCCACCTGTCGGTTATCGAAATGCCAATCCGGCGTGATAGCCGGGTAACGGCGCAGAAACTCGGCCAGCAGCGGCACGATGTAAAGCCGTCCGAAGATCGTCCCCATGCTGACTTTCAGCGTACCAGTCGGCTGCCCTTCTGCACTGGCGAGATTGGCAACGGCATTTTGAATGGTGGTGAAACTGGCAGCGACTTCCGTCAGAAAACGTTGCCCGGCTTCTGTCAGTGTCAGGCTGCGGGTACTACGCTGGAACAGGCGCACACCCAATCGCGCTTCCAGCCTGGCGACACTTTTACCCACGGCCGCAGGCGTCAGGCTTAGACGCCGTGCCGCTTCGGCAAAGCTGCCCACCTCGGCGCTGCGCACAAAGCATTCGATGCTGCTCAAGTTTTCCATCAGCTGGATTCTAAACTTTTGGTTTACACAGACTATCGCAATTACCGTCTACTCAGGATGCAATCTGCGCTGGATACTGGCTCCCATCAACTCACCTACCCACTGCTCAGGAGAAACTCATGACTCAGCACACACCACTCAGCGGCAAAATAGCGCTCGTTCAAGGTGGCTCACGGGGCATCGGCGCAGCCATCGTCAAACGTCTGATCGAAGAAGGCGCGTCAGTCGCTTTTACCTACGTCAGCTCCGAAGCCAAGGCACTGGAGTTGCAGGACAGCATCACTGGCAATGGCGGCAAGGCCTTGGCAATCAAAGCCGACAGCGCAGACGCAGAAGCCATTCGCAATGCAGTCGCCCTCACGGTTGAAAAATTCGGTCGCGTCGACATCCTGGTCAACAACGCAGGCGTACTCGCCGTCGGTCCGCTGGAAGAATTCAGTCTGGAAGATTTCGACCGCACCCTGGCTATCAACGTGCGCAGCGTATTCATTGCTTCCCAGGCCGCAGCGAAGCACATGGGCGATGGTGGTCGCATCATCAACATCGGCAGCACCAACGCCGATCGCATGCCCTTCGCCGGTGGCGGCGTGTACGCCATGAGCAAATCGGCACTGGTCGGGCTGACCAAAGGCCTCGCCCGGGACCTGGGCCCACGGGGCATCACCATCAACAACGTACAACCCGGCCCGGTCGACACCGACATGAACCCGGCAAGCGGCGACTTCGCCGAATCGCTGATCCCGCTGATGGCTATCGGGCGTTATGGCCACGCTGAAGAGATCGCCAGCTTCGTCGCCTACCTTGCGGGCCCGGAAGCGGGTTACATCACTGGTGCGAGTTTGACGATTGATGGTGGGTTGGGGGCTTGATGGATCGGCGGGCTATCGATTGAGGTGGCTTTGAAGGCAATGAATTAAAGACAAACAGCCAGAAACGAAAAACCCCTGACTTCTCAAGGAAGTCAGGGGTTTCGTTTGTAGCGAATTTGGCGGTGAAGGAGAGATTCGAACTCTCGATACAATTTCTTGTATACACACTTTCCAGGCGTGCTCCTTAAGCCACTCGGACACTTCACCGTATCTCGTCACACCGTTGGTCTGTCGAGGCGCGCTAATGTAGTCGAAAGCTTTTACGAACGCAAAGGTTTTTTCAGAATTTTCATGCGGTTAAGCAAATCCCCCTCTGCGCGCCTAGCGCCAACTCATGATCACAGGGTTTCAACCTATTACCGGTGCTGACCGAGGTGATTTCCTGTGGAGCATTGCTTTATATTCGAATCCTGCTCGGCGGAGATCGAAAGCGATGGCACATTCACCCCGGTATCAAATCTCGGAATCCGTACGCAATATTGAAACAGAGGTGGGCAAGCTGCTGGACCTGGTTGTCATGCTCAAGGAGGCTGGCGACGAAGGATTGTCAGGGAACGTGGCGCTCCAGGCGCACAAACTGTTGGAGGCTGCAGTGGCGCTGAGGATGGCGATGGCGGGTTGATGGCCGCAGACCAATTACACATGACAGACCCGGTGGCACTGGCAGCTCATCCCCCAATCACGCACAATCCCCTTCCCGTCGCTTTGGCGCGTTGCGCTGGAGATGATCGACTTGGCTGCAAACCTGCCGGAGAACCCGATGAATCTGCTCGAATGGAACGACGTTACTCAAGCCAAATACCTTGAGACCAACCCTCTTCTGCGCGATGAAATCCAGGGCCTGAGCGCCAAGGATCAGCAAGATCAGATCAAATGGGCTTTTGAAGATGAAGCAGAAGCACAAGGCATCGAGCCTTGGGAGCTGGCAGCGCAATTGATCGCTGAAACCCCTGAGGAACTCAAGGCCATGCGCCTTGACACCCATCGGCAGGTAGCCGAGGCGCTGGGCATGGACTGGGCCGAATATTGCGAGCTGAACGACATTCAGGAGTAACGCACTGATGAGCACATCGTCCGAAGCAGGGGCTGCCGTTTACTCGCCCCTGACGCTGAAGCTTTATGACGCGTGGGTGCTTGGGATTTCCAACCAGTTCGCCTGGCACTGCCCTACCCGGCAGGTGCTACAGCCATTCTTCGACCGTCACGTGGGCGCACGCCATCTGGATGTGGGTGTCGGCACCGGTTATTACCTGGCCAATGCCCATCTGCCGGACACCACTCATGTCACCTTGCTGGACCTGAACCCCAGTAGCCTTCAAGCCGCCAAAGACCGCTTCGGTCGCGCTGACACGCAAGTCCTGCAGCATGACGTGTTCAAGCCGCTGGATGCCTCGCAGCATGGCCGCTATGACTCGATCTCGCTGTTCTATCTGCTGCATTGCCTGCCGGGCACCATGGCTGACAAGGCCCAGGTGTTTGCCAGCCTCAAGCCCTGCCTGAAAGACAACGGCGTGTTGTTCGGCGCCACCATCCTCGGAGATGCGGCCGGGCACAATGGCTTTGGCCGAAAGCTGATGGACATTTACAACAAGAAAGGGATTTTCGGTAATCGCAGCGATACGGTGGCCGGTCTGCGCAGTGCCCTTGACCAGCACTTCGCTCAGGTGAGCATTGAGGTGGTGGGAAAAGTGGCGCTGTTCAGTGCTCGATCAGCGATTCTGTAAGCTGCCACTGACACCAGACGATCAAAGAAAAGCTGACTCGGTAGTCATCGCTTTACCTGCCCCTTGCGGGTGGGTAACGTCTGCTCACGTCAATAACAAGGAACATTGCCATGAGTGATTTGATCTCTTACCAACTGGAAGATGGCATTGCCACCCTGACGCTGCGCAACGGCAAGGTCAACGCTATTTCTCCTGAGGTAGTGGCCGCTTTCAACAGTGCGCTCGATCAAGCCGTGAAAGATCGTGCGGTGGTGATCATCACCGGTCAGCCCGGAATTCTTTCCGGTGGCTATGACCTGAAAGTCATGACGTCGAGCGCGGAAGCTGCCATCAATCTGGTCAAGGAGGGCTCGACGCTGGCCCGACGCATGCTGGCCCACCCCTTCCCCATCGTGATCGCCTGCCCCGGTCATGCAGTCGCCAAAGGCGCTTTCCTGCTGCTGTCTGCTGATTATCGGATTGGTGTCGAAGGGCCATTCAGCATTGGTTTGAATGAAGTGCAGATCGGCATGACCATGCACCACGTCGGCATTGAGCTGGCCAGGGATCGCTTACGCAAATCGGCTTTCCATCGCTCGGTCATCAACGGTGAAATGTTCGATCCGAAAGGTGCGATGGACGCTGGGTTCCTCGACAAGCTGGTCAGCGTCGAAGACCTGACTGAGGCTGCGCGTACAGCAGCGCTGCAATTGAAAAAGATCAACATGAATGCTCACAAGCACACCAAACTGAAAGTGCGCAAAACGCTGCTGGAAACCCTGGATGCGGCTATTGAAGCCGATCAGCAGCATTCGCTGAGCTGACTTCAATCGCCTGTCGAAACAGGCGTGGGAGAGCCCGCGAACTCGGCGGGTTTTGCCGACTCTTATTCGTGAGCCCGCTGCCGGGCATCCCCCGCCACTCTCAGGATGCAAAACCAAAATGGGTCGAGTCGTTGCCGCTGCGGTATACAGTGCAGGCAAGAAAGTCAGCAATATCAGCCTCGAAGAAGGCGCAGCCTGGGCTGCAAAACCGGGTCATTTTGTATGGATCGGTCTTGAGCAACCAACTGCAGCCGAGCTGTCCAGCCTCAAGGAGCAGTTCAAACTGCATGAGCTGGCCCTTGAAGACGCCCTGGAAGTACACAGCCGCCCCAAGCTGGAAACCTTCGGTGACGCACTGTTTATCGTCACGTACGCACCGGTCAGAGAGAACGGCAAACTCGAGTTTGTTGAAACTCATATCTTTGCTGGCAAGGGTTACATCATCACCTCGCGCAATGGTCACTCCAAATCTTATGGACTGGTGCGCCAACGCTGTGAAGCGCGGCCGCTGCTGCTGGAGCATGGCGAAGACTTCGTGCTCTACGCTTTGCTGGATTTCGTCACTGAAAACTATCAGCCGGTCACGGAAGCCATCCATTGCGAGCTGGAAGAGCTGGAACACAGCGTGCTGACGGGGGCATTGAAAGAGAGCGACATCCAGCGCATCCATAGTCTACGTCGCGACCTGTTGCGCCTGTGGCGTTACGTAGCGCCGATGGTGGAAGTGGGTGAAGAGCTGCAGAAACTCAGCTTCCCTTTCATCGACAAGAACATGCGGCCTTACTTCCGAGATGTGGAGATTCACGTCAAACGGCAGATGGAAGATTTGGGCAACCTGCGTGATATCGCCAGCCAGACCATTGAAATCGGCCTGCTGCTGGAGTCTTCACGTCAAAGTATCGTGCAACGCAAGTTTGCTGCCTATGCGGCGATCCTTGCAGTGCCGACAGCCATCGCGGGCATTTACGGCATGAACTTTGAGAACATGCCGGAGCTGACCTGGCACTATGGGTATTACGTGGTGCTGGGCACGATCGTGACGGTATGTGGCGGGCTGTTCGCGAGCTTCAAGCGTTCAGGTTGGCTTTGAAAACCTTTGTACGACATGAGACGTGGGACCGGCTTTATCCGGGAAAGGGCCGGTGCATCCCACTGCATCTTCTTCGTCTGTACTGCCGCTTTCCCGGCTGAAGCCGGTCCCACGTCAGCATTTGCCTCGCTTGCGTGTTATCACGTCTCAAACAGCAGCTTTATGCTGCACGAACCGCATCATCCATTCGGCTACGGTCTGGCCGTGATGGTCGTGGTCGAGGCTGGCGATACCGGTCTGGTAAACCTTCTCGCCCAGGCAGGCCTGGCGGATATCCAGCAAAGTGCGTGAGTAATCGTGAATGAATTCAGGATGCCCCTGGAAGCACAACACCTGATCATTGATGTGATACGCCGCAAACGGGCAGAACTCGCTCGAAGCAATCACCGTGGCATTTTCCGGTAGCGCAGTGACCTGGTCCTGGTGACTGATCAGCAGGGTCAATTTATCCATGGACGGGGTCATCCATGGCGTGGCAGGTGCCAGCTCGTAGTGGTGGATACCGACGCCCCAGCCTTTGCTCGCCCGTTCACTTTTACCACCCAGCAGCAGCGCCAGTAACTGGTGACCGAAGCAGATACCGAGCAGCTTGTCGCCGCGCTGGTACAGCTCCAGCAAATAGACTTTCAGGGTTTGAATCCACGGATCAGTGCCAAACGAGTCAGCTTTGCTGCCAGTCACCAGATACGCGTCAAAGCGCTCGCCTTCCGGTGGGTATACGCCCTGCATCACGTTGTAAACCTCGAACTCGGCGGCAATTGGTTGCCGTGCGAACAGACGTTCGAACATCCGCCCGTACCCCTGATATTGATCCACCAGCTCAGGGCGAAGAACGTCGGTTTCCAGAATGCAGATGCGTAGCGGCATAAAAAGTACCTGAAGCGGTCAAGGCGATAGTGCGTGGCTCAAGCCTGCCTTGAACGGGTAGGCCAAGGCAAGCGCCCGTTGCCGGATCTGTACGTCATTACCTGAACCACCGCTGTACCACCTGCATTTTTGGCGACCAGTCTTTTGAGAGATTGGTACAACAGTAATGACAGACGTAGGAATATTCCGACACCGACGAACGGTAGGTTGGCGCTGTCCAGGCAAAAAAATGCCCGACCTGTCTAGCAAGGGAGCATGCGCCCGCTGACGGCGGTTTCTATAACCGGATATTCGCATTTGTTAACCATAGATACGAAATGGTTCTAAACAATCACCACCGAGGGCTCTAAGGTTAATTTTGTAGCAACAGTAGCGCGATAAAAATCATATGCGGCGCTCGGGTTGTCGGCGACTTTGCCGGACCGGTTGCTCAAGGAATCACCTTTGCCAGCTGCCCGAACATTCATCAACACATTCGGTGAGCTTTTGTCGCTCAGGAATAACAAAAAAAGGCAGACAGCCATGTTCAAGCATTCGAAAGTACGTCAAGCCGGGCTTATTTTGTTCGCCACTACCCTTCTGTTGATCTTGCCGAATATGACCCGTTTATTTGGCTGAGAGACTTCGCCATTGAAACCGACGATTTCATCGCCCTATCTGGCGAGAATTTTCTGTGCCAATCTTCCTTCTTCAAAGAAAGGAGGCATTGGTGATGGGTAAATGGATAGCACTGGCACTCGCAGTATGTGCCGGCAGTGCAGCCGCAGGTGACGTCGAACAGGCTGTCGCCGTAGCGGCGCTCAAGGAAGGGAAACTGGCCGTCGATGTACGCAGCCAGACTGACTATGACGCGGGCACTGTTCTCAATGCAGTACGCGTTGAGGAAGCACGACTGGTCAATCAGATGAAGCAGGTGCTCAACGACCGCAATGTGGTGTTTGTGGTGTTCAGCAGCAGCAACGAAAAAGCCAGCAAGGCTCAGGACAAACTGAACAGAGCCGGTTACTACAGCGTTATCAATGGCGGCAATTATGAAGAGTTGCACAACGCTCTTTATGACACCAGCGACGATCCTGCGGAGTAATGTTTTGCGCTTTTTTCTTTCTCTGGCTGCGCTGACACTGGCGCTAGCCCCTCAGTTTCCCCTGCAAGCCGCAGAGTTGAAGATAGAACTACCCGATGAAGTCAAAATCTGGGAAACCCGCCAACTGCTCGCACACCCGCTGATTCAGACCATCAAGATCAGCGAGGATGTTGCCTACAAGCGCACCATGAGCTACCAGGCCATTCCGCTGGCGGCGCTGCTTGAAGGCGTCACTGCACAGGATCACATTCAAGCAGTCGCGACTGACGGCTTTGCTGCAGAAATATCCGCAGCACCGGTGATTCAGCCCAAAGGCGCAAAGGCCTGGCTCGCCATCGAAGACCCGTCTCATCCCTGGCCTGCTATCAACAACGGCACGCACAGCGCTGGCCCGTTCTATCTGGTGTGGACAGACCCATCGGCCGATAATATTGGCCGCGAAGAATGGCCTTATGCGATGAGCACCCTGAAAGTGCTGGCGTCCGTGAGTGAACGATTTCCCGCGTTGCTACCCGACCGGAAACTGGCGGCTGAAGATCCGATAAACAAAGGCTTCGCGCTGTTCCAGAAGAATTGTCTGGCCTGCCATCGACTCAACGCTGCCGGGGATTCACAACTAGGCCCTGACCTGAACCAGCCTTACAGCCCTACTGAATACTTCAGCGCCGGATATCTACGCCAATACATTCGCAACCCACAAAGCCTGCGGGAGTGGCCGCAAGGCAAGATGCCTTCCATCCCGAAGGAGGTCTTGTCAGATACCGAACTGGATCAGGTGATTGCCTATCTGGAACACATGGCGGCGCGGCGCAAGGCGGGGGAATAACAATAAGCGCAGCGAGGGCCCGGCACGCCTCGCGAACAAGTTCGCTCCTACCGGTTCAGCACCGTGTCAGGTAGGAGGCAACTTGTTGGCGAGTGGGCTTGATCATGGCGCCTGGGCATCAATGGCTGATGAGCCCCCTTTAATCACTGATGCTGCGCCTGCATCATGACCTTCGGTGCGCCAACCATCGGCGAGACCAGTACCTTGGCGTGCATCTGTTCACTACCACCGCCGCGGCGCATACCGCGGACAGGGCAGGCATCCAGGTAATCCAGACCTACCGCCAGTTTCAGATGACGCTCCGGGATCGCCAACCGATTAGTCACATCAAAACTGTACCAGGCGTCGTCAATCCACGCTTCGGCCCAGGCATGGCTGGCCAGATGTTCGCTGTCTTCGCTGTACAGATAACCGGACACGTAGCGCGACGGAATTCCGAGGCTGCGTGTGCAGGCGAGAAACGCATGGGTGTGGTCCTGACAAACACCGGAACGGCCCGCAAAGGCTTGCGCGGCGCATGTATCGACCTCGGTAGAACCCGGCGTGTAAGTGATGTACTGATTCAACGCGTGCATCAGATCAATCAATGCCGTGCGGTCCTTGCGCGTTTTGCATTGCTGATCGGCAAACGCCCGAATGGCCTCATCAGGCTCGGTCAGACGGGTGAAACGCAGAAACGGCAGCGGTGACTGACTTTCATGTTCGGCTTCACGCTTCTCGTCGATTTCAACCTGGCCGCGTGCGCCGATGATGATCGCCTCATGAGGCTCATCCATGCTCAACACATGCAGAATGTTGCCGAACGGATCGATCTGCGCGCGCACCGGGCGCGGCAGGGTCAATTGCCAACTAAGCACTTGCTGGCGCTCGCTGTCGTGTGGCGTCAGACGTAAATACTGGATGCTCGCGCGGACCTGATCCTCATAGTGATAGGTGGTCTCGTGGCTAATTGAGAGTCTCATGCAGCCTCCAGGTAAGAAGTGTGAATGGCGTTACCCAATTGGGCCAGCAGCGGGATGAATTCGTTCAACCACTCGTGCAAGCCCTCCTCCAGTATTTCGTCGATCCCGGTGTAGCGCAGACGTGCATCCAGCTCAGCTGCCAGACGTTGCGCAGGGCGGCCATTGGCACCCGGCAGGCTGGCAAGGATCTGATCCAGCTCTTCAAGACAGGCACTCAGCGAACGGGGCACGTCGGGGCGTAACAAAAGCAGTTCTGCAACATGCCTCGCGCCTGGCGCATCGCGATACAGCTCCGTGTAGGCTTCGAAGGACGACAATGCCCTCAACAGCGCGCTCCACTGGTAATAACCATGAGCCGAGCTGTCGGCATCCACATTGGTGTCCGTGCCACGCAGTTCGAGCATTTCATAGCGAGCATCGAGCATGCGCATGGTGTTGTCGGCGCGCTCGATGAATATGCCCAGGCGAATGAAACGGAATGCGTCATGACGCATGATCGTGCCATATGTGGCACCACGAAACAGGTGCGAGCGCTCTTTGACCCACTCGCAGAAACGACTCATGCCGTATCGGGTCAGACCTTGTTCAGCGATGCCGCGAATCTCCAGCCAGGTGGAGTTGATGTTCTCCCACATGTCCGCGGTGATTCGACCGCGTACCGCGTGAGCACTGGCCCGTGCGGCCCCCAGACAGCTGTAAATACTGGCCGGGTTGCTCGCGTCCAGCGCGAAAAAATGCAGCAGCCGTTCGGCATGCAGCTCACCGTGACGCTCCAGATAATGATCCAGCGTGCCGGTGATCAGCAGTGGCATGGCCAGTTCATCAAGACCGTCACCACGCCCATCCTGAGGCATCAAAGACAACGAGTAGCTGACATCCAGCATCCGGGCGAGGTTTTCTGCCCGCTCCAGATAACGCGACATCCAATATAAATCCGAGGCAGTTCTACTTAGCATTGGCAGGCATCCTTAATCCTCGACCACCCAGGTGTCTTTTGTTCCGCCACCTTGAGACGAGTTCACCACCAGCGAGCCTTCACGCAGCGCGACTCGGGTAAGCCCGCCGGGTACGACGCGGGTTTCACGACCAGAAAGGACAAACGGGCGCAAATCGATATGGCGCGGTGCGATGCCGTTCTCGACGAAGGTCGGACAGGTCGACAGGCACAACGTCGGTTGCGCGATGTAAGCATGCGGCTTGGCTTTGATACGCGCGCGGAACGACTCGATCTCCGCAGCCGTCGAAGCGGGCCCGACCAGCATGCCGTAACCGCCCGACCCTTGAGTTTCCTTGACCACCAGTTGCGGGAGATTGGCCAGCACATGGGACAAGTCAGCAGGCTTGCGGCATTGCCAGGTCGGCACGTTCTGCAGGATCGGTTCTTCATCCAGATAGAAACGGATCATGTCCGTGACATATGGATAAACCGATTTGTCGTCCGCGACACCGGTGCCAATTGCGTTTGCCAATACCACATTGCCGGAGCGATAGGCCGACAGCAAGCCTGGCACCCCCAGCATCGAATCAGGGTTGAACGCCAATGGATCGAGGAATGCGTCGTCTAGACGACGGTAGATAACATCCACCGCTTTCGGTCCATCGGTGGTGCGCATGAACACGCGATCATCACGCACGAACAGGTCCGCACCTTCAACCAGCTCGACACCCATTTCCCGGGCGAGGAACGCATGTTCGAAGAACGCACTGTTGAAACGGCCCGGCGTGAGTACCACCACGCTCGGATTATCCAGCGGGCTGGAGCTCTTCAACGTGTCGAGGAGCAGATTCGGATAGTGATCAATAGGCGCAATGCGCTGCGCGGCGAACAGCTCGGGGAACAGACGCATCATCATCTTGCGGTCTTCGAGCATGTAACTCACGCCGCTAGGCGTGCGCAGGTTGTCTTCCAGCACGTAATACGTGCCGTCACCATCACGCACCAGGTCGACCCCGGAAATATGCGAATAGAGGTCGCGGTGCAGATTCAGGCCCTGCATCGCCAACTGATATTGCTCGTTGGCCAACACCTGTTCGGCGGGGATCACCCCTGCCTTGATAATCCGCTGCTCGTGATAGAGGTCGGCAAGGAACATGTTCAGCGCCTTGACGCGCTGAATACACCCGCGCTCAACCACCCGCCACTCGCTGGCCGGAATGCTGCGTGGAATCGTGTCGAAAGGAATCAGGCGCTCGGTGCCCTGCTCATCACCATAGAGCGTGAACGTAATCCCGGCGCGATGAAACAATAGATCGGCTTCACGCCTGCGCTGAGCCAGAAGCTCAGGGGGCGTCTCACCCAGCCAACGGGCGAATTCCCGATAATGCGGGCGGACTATACCGCCAGCATCGTACATCTCATCATAAAAGGTGCGGATCATGCCGTACTCCTTGTCACCACGGACACCAAGGGCCTTCGCAAGGCCCGTGCCATCGGCATAAACGCTTAAATATCAACTGGTTACATAAAAATCGAAAGCCAACCGCACCATTCCTGTGCAATAAGCTTCCCAACCAGTTCTCCTACGCCTCATTCGGAAGCGTTATTCAACTGCAAAAACTATGACCAGCATAGCCAGAGTTGATTTCACGAGACGATATCGTTTGTCGATAATCAGCGACATCCGAAACACACCGAATTTGTATGCCCCGTTTAAAGTCGCTGTCGAAAATACGAGCGCGCTGCCAGTACCGACTTCCAACCGGGCTGTCCTGACCGAACTTCCCTTTGTGCCACTCGCTGAGTGGCTTTTTTTTTGTCTACCGAAAACTGAACAGATACACCGGTAGAGCCGAGATACTCTGTTTTGCGTTTAGAACATACAAACTAAAACCGGCCAATTCCCAGGCATTTGCCTGGTAATTGACCGGCGATTCACCCTGTCATAGCGCGTTTCATGCGTGTAGCCGCCGGATCTCCTGTCTCACTCCCCAGCCCTCGACCTCTCCGTCCAGCGGAGTAATCGCAGCCTGGAAATCCTGCTCGAAATCACCGATGCCGTCATAAGTCGCGTGCATGACTTTGCTCAATTGCAAGTGCCAGGCACCGTCATCCCGAACATTGATCTGAGTATTGAGAGATTCGCCGCGGTACTGATCTGCAGCCTGCCTTGCCCGTTCCTCGTCCGGGAAAATGGCGTAGAACTCGATGGGATGGATACGTGCGAAGTCAAAACCGCTTTCTTTCATGCGGCGCAGCACGTTGCTGCTGATGTCCTCTTGATAGGCTGTGCTCATGAAACGTCCTCCTATTCAACGATAGATAGAGTTTCAACATTCCCTGCGCGCCGCTCGCGGCAGCGCCACTACACAGCAGATACTCTGCCATACGGGATCAAGCATGTAGCTGACAAGGCCGAGCCTGTTGCCAGACTGGCATCGACATGGAGAAAACGGGAGAAACGCTTCACCCGTCTCACTTGCAGAGTAACCCCATCATTGGTCTTCTGCCAATTCCCGGCGGGGCCATTTTTTCAATGCACTCAGAAAACCTCTTTGATCGAGATGATCTGCACAGCGTTGTGTTCTTTCAAAGACTTGGCCGTGGGCTCGGCTATGCGGCCGTCCAGGTCATTCATGTCCAGCTCGTCAGCGACCGGAACCAGGATGTGGCGAAGACGCTGGGCGGCCTTCTCCTCGCTGGGCAGCTCCTCGGATTCCATCACATGGCTCTGTTGCACACCGTCTTTGTCGAGATACGAAATGTTCCACTGTTTCATCAAGGTCTCCTCGGCAGCCGACAATGCGGCTTACGTGATCTTGACCTTTTGACGCGAGGATTCGTTCACAGGATTTGCAATCACGGCAGTGCGTCGGAACAACGGGCACGCGTGGTCTTGCTGGAGAAAAAGGTGGTGCAGTGGTTCAAGCATGATGCCTCGCGAACAAGTTCGCTCCTACCGGTTCAGCGTTATTTCAGGTAGGAGGCAACTTGTTGGCGAGAGGGTTTCACGCGGTGATCCAGACCCAACACCTCGCGAACAAGTTCGCTCCTACCGGTTCAGCGTTATTTCAGGTAGGAGGCAACTTGTTCGCTAGAGGGTTTCACGCGGTGATCCAGGCCCAACACCTCGTGAACAAGTTCGCTCCTACCGGTTCAGCGCTGTTTCAGGTAGGGGGCAATCTGTTGGCGAGAGGGTTTCATGCGGTGGCTCAGGTCTACGTCCCACAAGCAAGTTCGCTACAGAACATAAACGCGGCGTTTGCCACACAACAAAAAGCCCCTGCACGAGGGGCTTTTTGTTTTACATCACCAGCAGGTCAGTTTTTGCTGGCTTCGACCCCTGCAGTGTTATCCAGCAGGCTTTTGGTTGCCGTTTGCAGGAAGCTGTCGAGCTTCTCGCGCATCTCTTTGGCATCAGGCGCATTCGGAATCACTTCAGCATGCGGCGTATGTCCCAGGGTGTAGGACAGAACCTTAGGCTCCATATCCTTCGGTTCAATCAGAATCCGGTCTTGAGTGACCAAAGCAACTGTCTGCTCACCACCCGACGGCTTGATCACGCCAAAGCCCGTGTCGCCAGCCGGCAGATTGAGCAAGTCGCGTCCCCAACACTGATGACGGGTTTCGCCACCAAGACGACCCATGATCGTCGGCACGATGTCGATCTGGGTTCCTACAATGCTGCTGCGCTGCCCGAATTTATCTTGAACACCTGGGGCGATGATCAGCATCGGCACATTGAAGCGTCCCAGATCCATTTCAGTAATCTGCTGATGATTACCGAAACCGTGGTCACCCACTACAACAAACAGGGTTTCCTTGTAGAACGGCTCTTTTTTGACCTTCTCGAAGAACTGGCCCAGCGCCCAATCCGAATAACGCATCGCAGTGAGGTGCTCGTCCAGCGAGCCTTGACCGGTAACTTTCTCGACCGGCAGATTGGTCGGCAATGCATAAGGTGTGTGGTTGGAAAGGCTTTGAAGCAGCGCGTAGAAAGGCTTGCCCTTCTCCGCACGCGCTTTCAACTCCTGCGCGCCACGATCAAACATGTCTTGATCAGAAACACCCCAGGTCGGATCAGAGAACACTGGATTGACGAAATCTTCACGACCCACAAAATTGGTCATGCCCTGATTACTGAAGAAACCTGACTGGTTGTCCCAGGCGAAGTTACCGTTATAAACATAGACGTCGTCAAAACCACGGGCACTGAGCAACTGCGGCAGGCCAGACAACTTGTGCGCGCCTTCAGGCATGCGCATCAGGTACTCGAAAGCTGGCAGATTGGGGAAGCATGCCATGGTGGCGAACATCCCCTGGTGGGTGTGCGTACCATTGGAGAAGAAGTGATCGAACAACAGTCCTTCTTTGGACAACTTGTCGAAGTAAGGCGTGATGTTCGCCTCATCACCCAGCGCGCCCACGGCATGTCCCGCGAAACTCTCCATCAGGATGACAACGACGTTTTTGATTGGCAGCGTATTCTCTACCGGTGGCGTGAAGTCGCGGCGGACAGAAGCGATATCGCCATCTACCAGTTTGTCGTGACTGGTCAACAGCATGCTACGCACGATCTGCTCCGCCTCAGCCTCAGGCAACGTGGCTTTCCAGGCATTGTCGCGATGCGATGACATGCTGGCCTTGGCCGCGGCGATCAGCGTCAGGGTGCCGTTGAGTCCCAGCGTGTTGGCGAAATTGGATTCCGTGGTGTAAGCATCCCCCCAGCGCAGCGGCGGCCCTTGGCGCAGCGTGCCACGCACGGCAATAACAGCGATCAGTAGGCAAACCACGAAGACGCCAATACGTGCATACCAAGGCGCAACAGTGCGATTGCTGGCATCGCTGACACTGAACTCACCACGCGGGCGAGTTACACGATCAACCCCTTTGAATACCAGGCTCAGCAGCCATGTAACCGCAGCCCAGGCCAGCAAATAGCGCACCACCGGAAAGCCGTACCACAACATGCTCAGAACGGTCTTTGGATCTTCCTTGACGTACTGGAACACCAGTCCATTCAAGCGCTGGTGGAACTCGCGGTAGAAGTCCATCTCCATCAGGCCTAGAAACAGCGTGATGCTGGCAACCAAAGTCAGCCAGAAACGAAAGAAGCCTCGTGCAGCCATGGCCCGGACGCTGAACAACGAGAGCAGCAGCGGGACAACCAGGTAAACCGTCAGACGCAAGTCGAAACGCATGCCGTTGAACATCGCCTCGACAAAGGCAGAGGCTGGTGTATCGCCGATCATCTCGCGGTTATAAACCAGCAAAGCGACGCGCAGGAGCGTGTACATGACCATCAGTACCAATGCACTGAGCAGCGTATAGGCCAGATGCGATTTGACGGTGGGTTGCAGCGAGCGCGACGACGCGTGCTTATGAATCATAGCGTCCGGTTTAGCCATGTTGTTCTAGGATCCGTTGGATTCAAAGTAAGGTTCGAAAAGCAGGTGCGCCCGGCAATGACTTGGCATTGGCGAACGACGGGCGCAAATCTTACGTGATCGCCCAGGATTTAGCAGCGATGCAAGACAGATGTTTTACCTTCAGCGGTAGGAAGTCGGGTGAGAAGTGAGAGGAAAAGCCAGAATAATAAAACCCGGCCACACAATTACCCATCGCGAACGGCTGAAAAGCGCGCGCAATTTTCAATGACGGTGCGTGAAAATTTTGTAGTAGCGAATCGACGGCAATGAGTGCCGTCAAACGTTACGCAGGCTTCGCTCCGTGATAGAAGAAGCCTGCGTAACCGTCGGAGAGGTCAGTCGTTGCTCGGTTTGTTCACAGCCTGCAAGACATACTGCGGCAATGCGAACGCGCCGATGTGCACCTCAGGATTGTAATAGCGCGTAACAATGCCGCTGCCTGCGAAACGCTGACGCAAGGTCTCCAGTGGCAACTTGCGATATGCCGGATCAGTTGCCCCCCATGCAAACGTCATTGCGCCACCGATGTAGGTCGGAATCGCTGCCTGATAGAAATGCCAGTCCGCGAACAGGCCACGCATGCGCCCGGCCGTGGTTTGCACGCCGCTGAGCTGCATGAACGGAGTACCGTTTTGCGTCACCAGGATACCGCCTTCGTTCAGGCAGCGATGGCAGGCCTGATAGAAGTTTTCCGAGAACAACACTTCACCCGGACCAATCGGGTCGGTGGAGTCGGAAATGATCACGTCGAACTTTTCTTCAGTGGTCGCGACAAACCGCATGCCGTCGTCGATCACCAGATTCAGGCGCGAGTCATCGAATGCACCCTTGGAATGTTCTGGCAGGAACTCCTTGCACATTTCCACCACGGTGCCGTCGATTTCGACCATGGTGATGTGCTCGACGGTGTCGTGCTTGGCCACTTCACGCAGCATGCCGCCATCACCTCCGCCGATGATCAATACACGACGGGCCGCGCCATGAGCCAGGATCGGCACGTGGGTCAGCATCTCGTGGTAGATGAACTCGTCAGCTTCAGTGGTCTGGATCACGCCATCCAGCGCCATGACCCGGCCCATGCGCGGGTTCTGGAAAATCACCAGATGCTGATGCTCAGTGCGCACTTCGTGAAGCATTTTCTCAATGCGAAAGCGCTGGCCGTAACCCTCGTACAACGTTTCTTGATAATCGCTCATGGGTAGGTCCCTGATGAATGCTGAAAACAGGACGGCCAGCCGCCCATAAGAAAGGCGCGCATTCTACGTCGCGAACGATGACAGGTCGAACCTTGGGTGACGCAATCACTGAAAACCCTGGGTTCTGTTAAAAAACCCCTGAGTCTGAAGATGCGCATTTTGTAGGAGCTGCCGAAGGCTGCGAAGCGTTTAACCTGACACACCACTATCGCAGCCTTCGGCAGCTCCTACAGTTCACTCGTTTACAGCGTGATGCCAATACAGGGCTTGAATCCACAAGCAGACATCAAATCCGCACATTACCCCGCGGGCCGGCAACAGCCCAGATGATCAGCCCCAGCACAGGCAGCAATGCGATCAGCAGTACCCAGAGTATCTTGATCCCGGTTTCGGCCCCGCTCTTCAAAACGTGGATGATGGCCCAGATATCAAGAGCCAGAATGATCAGCCCTACCAAACCATTAAACGTCGAACCCATGATATTGCTCCAGATTGAATACTTGACCCTTAGGATAGTGGCTTTCCTAAAGCGTTCCGTTGAACCAACAGCATATTTGCAGGTTCCGAATCGGATCAGGTCATTTATTTAAACATTGGCCTTCAGATTTTTCAGACAGGTCGCCCAGTCATGCAAACACCCGCACAACCAAGATCACTTTGGGCTTCATGGTTAGCCCAGGCTCAGTCCACTCCCCTGCTCAGCCTGAGTTTTTTGCTGGTAGTGCTGGTCGTTCTCGGGCTTTTTATTGCCAGCGGCTACAACGCTCTTTACGGCACTAATCAAGACAACCTGCATTACGCGCTGCTCGGTGGGACAGCAGGTTTCGCGGCGACCGCATTGGGGGCAATCGTTGCCGTGGCACTGAGGGAAGTGGCTCAGCGCACCCAGGATGTGATGCTGGGCTTCGCCGCTGGGATGATGCTTGCCGCCAGTTCGTTTTCGCTGATCTTGCCGGGTCTGGCGGCAGCTCGTGAAATAACCGACAGCGGGCCACTCGCTGCGGGCACCGTGGTGCTCGGCCTTGGGCTGGGCGTGCTTTTGATGCTTGGCCTGGATAAATTCACCCCCCACGAACACGAAAGTGTTGGCCGTCAGGGCCCTCATTCCGAGCGCATCAACCGGGTCTGGCTGTTCGTGCTGGCAATCACTCTGCACAACTTGCCAGAAGGCATGGCAATAGGCGTCGGTTTTGCCAATGGCGACATGGACGTCGGGATACCGCTGGCCACCGCCATTGCGATTCAGGACATTCCCGAAGGCCTGGCTATCGCTCTGGCGTTGCGGGTAACGGGCCTGTCTTCAATAAAGGCCATGCTGGTGGCGGTTGGCTCAGGCTTGATGGAGCCCGTCGGCGCGCTGATCGGCGTGGGGATTTCCAGCGGCTTTGCCATCGCTTATCCCGTCAGCCTGGGGCTGGCTGCGGGAGCGATGATCTTCGTGGTGTCTCATGAAGTGATTCCGGAAACCCACCGCAATGGCCATCAAACTTCAGCAACCCTGGGGCTGATGGGCGGCTTTGCGGTGATGATGTTTCTCGACACGGCGCTGGGCTAGGCCCTTAAAGGCTGCGCAGCGCTTCCAGTGCAGGCGCTGCCTGAATGTTCAGTGCCGCGCACAACTCAAGTACACGAGCCTGATCGTTCCCATAAACGAGTACGGCCTGCAGCTCATCATCCAGCGGCTGGCTGAAATTCATCAACACGTAGCCACCGTTTTCCTTGTTCATGCTGCCCAACTGAATCTGGATGCGATTGAGCGCGGTCAGCGCCTCAACCTTGGCCAATTGCTTGGGTTTGATATTGAACGCCACGTCTTTGCCGAACGACTCGACGATCTGCGCAAACAGGTCCATGTAGGTGTCGGCCTGAAACAGCACCGTATCCGGCAAGCTGCCCACCACGACCCACTCGCCTAACGGGATCGGAAACGTATCGTCGTAATTGATATCGGGGTTGGCGGCCAGAAACGCCGAAGGATCCGCATAGGCCTGTGCAGCCTCATCGGCAATACGCTCAATCTCCTGCTCACCCATGCAACCCGAACTGATTTTGCTGATTAATTCGATGAGTTGATTCTTCATGGAGATCCTGATCACGAGCAAAATAAAGGCGCGAAGGATACCGACAATTCCTTCGCGCCTCTATCACTTACGCCAGTAATGCAATCAGCCAGCGAGCCGAGCCAGTTGCTCGGTAGTATCTGCGGCCCCCATCGCCTGCGCAGCGGCCAGCGCCGTAACACCCTTGGCATCACGCGCATCAGGGTTTGCGCCCTTGCTGATCAGGTAATCGACAATAGCCGTGCGGTTGAACATCGCCGCCATCATCAGTGCAGTACGGCCGTCAGCCGAAGCACCTTCGATTTCAGCGCCGCCCTCGACCAGCAATTTGACGACGTCGAGATCACCTTTGAATGCAGCCCCCGCAATCGGGCTCTGACCATTGTCGTTACGAATTTCGGGATCAGCGTTGTATCTGAGCAAAACCTGCACGGCATCCTGATGGCAGTGGTAACTGGCGAGCATCAATAGCGTGTCGCCTTTGTGGTTGCGCAAGTTTGGCGTAAGGCCCTTCTCCAGCAACCTCTCCAGCATCACTGCATCGCCGCGACGAGCGACATCAAAGACCTGCTCGGCAAATTCCAAAGCTTCTTCGTCGTTCATTTGCACAGGTTGATGGCTGGTGTTCTGGTCTGACATGGGTGACTCCCGCAGTAAATAAGGCATGAGCAGAGCGACCGTGCGGCAACTCTCTCCTTGCATTTAATGACCGCAAGTCTCCAGAGGCGTTCGTCCGGGGTCAAGATGCACGATTGCGCACCACCATTCATCGACCCATGAGACGTTCGTCCCATCTTTTTTATTGGCTGCTCGAATAAAAACCCGATTGCGCGGTCGGAGTATTCACGAAACAAGACACGACCTATCCCGCTGAATCCTTTCTGCCCCGCGCAGCAAAGTTCCCTCGCCGCAAAAAAAAACCTGAAAAAAACCGCAAAATGCAGGATGCCCGATAGCCATTCATGCATATTGCACGAATATGAAAAAATAAAATATTTATAAGATGTTGTTTTTAAACGTTTTTTTTAGAACGCCAAGACTGGCACAGTCACTGCACTAGTACTACCAAGCTTGTTATCCCATGAGCAATGGAGCCGCTAGACATGACTTTTATTCAAGAAAAATTCGCTTCCGTATTTTCCGAATTCGACGTGACCACTCAAGCCCGCCCGGATGGCGGTGTGCTGTTGTCGTTGCGTAATAGCGAAGGTAAACAGATCCGCCGTTCAATTTCCTACGCTCAGTTGCACACTCCAGTGCAACTTGAGTGGGTGATCAGCGCGATTCGTCGTGATCTGGCTGGCCAGGCAAGCGATCTGCCCGCGATTTCCATGCTGCAAAGTCAGCACCGCTTTGACCTGCCGACTTATCACACCCGTTGATTTTGAATGTTGACTACCCGTTTCACGCTGTATTGATTCAAACGCTTCGCTCCCTTTGTTTAGCCGTGATTGCCAATTGGTTTTCACGGCTTTTTTTTGCTTTGGTGACAGATCGGCCGAAACCCAGCCCCTGCAGGAGACGACTTGTTGGCGAGGCAGAACCTTTGCCCATACAAGCCCAATGGTTCGCCGAAAAGCAAATTAGTGGGTTGAAATGCATTTTCTGTAGGAGCTGCCGAAGGCTGCGAGGCATTTCTCCTGATACACCGCGATCGCAGCCTTCGGCAGCTCCTACAGATCTATGTTTTCTTCGCGACAGCGGTGTGTCATGGGCATAGGGCGCGCTCCTATAGGGAACATGATTGCCACACAGGTATTTGGCTGATTGTTGCTCACTTGATGATGCCCTGACACAACGCCTCCCCTACTGCCTGCGCCCTGTTGGACACCCCAAGTTTGCTGTAGATACTTCTGAAGTGATATTTGACCGTCGCCTCGGACACTTGTCGAATCGTCGCGATTTCCCAAGCCGTCTTGCCGTCACGTGCCCATTCGAGAATTTCAACTTCTTTGTCGCTCAGCCCTCGTGAACGCAACTTCGTCCCTCGGCCCACCAGATGCAGGACCGGCACCAGGCTGGATAATAAATACATGTCCGGCGCCTTGAGTGGTCGACTCAAACCGTTAAGTGAACAAATCGAAGTAACGCCCTGAAAACTGCGCGCGGGGCTGGTGTACCCATAGGAACATGCCGGTGTCAGCGCATGCTTTTCCACGTGCTGCATAAAGCTGTCCGTAGGTGGATAGCGCTTGAAAGCAGCTTTCCAGTCGATGAATCCCAATTGTTCACGGTAGTGATTGACCACCGGATCGTCCATCAACAGCAATTGACGTCGATAATGCTGACTCCAGGTGCGATCAATATTGGAGGTCACCAACGTCAGCAGCATTGAGCCCCTGAACTGGCAAAATATCGCCCCTTCGCACTGACACTCCTGGCGTAACCAGTCCAGCGCATTCTCGATCGCCTGATTGCTGTCCAGTTCATGGATGCTCCTGACCATTTGTTGTATGAGAGGATTCTCGTTCGAGTTGATTGATTCAGCACTTCCCATCGCAGTTCGCTCCTATGTCCAGGCACGGCGCAGGGTTTGAATGATTGTTAGTTGGGCTGCGCCAGGGATGGATCAATCAGAAAACTACACGATTAAAAGCTTCGTAGAACAACACTCGCAACAAACAGGTATTACGTACCCAAGTAAAAGCCTCATCCTACTTTTCAACAGGACGAGGCTTACACGTGATGGCTTGATATCGGCTGAACAGGTTGAATCAACTGGTAGAAGCTGCGACTCACTTCTGCAATGGCAGTCAGAACTGCGCGACTAGAATGCAGCCAGGTCGATGTCGCTGAAGCTGGCCACGTTGATGTGCCCCTTCAACTCGCCACCGTCACGTACCAGGCCACAGGTGGCCATGCCAGCGGTCTTGGCGGCATCCAGCTCTTCGACGATGTCCGACAGGAAAACAATTTCCCCAGCCGGCAAGCCAATGGTCGTGGTGATGTTGCGGTACGACTGCTCTTCGCGCTTGGGCCCCGAGGTGGTGTCGTAATAACTGCTGAACAAGCCCGACAGGTCGCCCGCATCCGAGCAGCCGAAGATCAGCTTCTGCGCCTGAATCGAGCCGGAGGAATAAACGTACAGCCCATAACCTTGCTGATGCCAGCGCTGGAGCGCGTCCACCGCATCAGGATAAACATGGCCTTTGAGCTGACCGGCGTTGTACCCCTGCTCCCAGACCATGCCTTGCAGCGCCTTGAGTGGTGTGGCCTTGCGATCTTCAGCAATCCAGCCCAGGAGAATCTCGATGACCCGCTCGACGTCGGCATCCGGCTGCGCGCTGTCTTCGCGCACCTTTTGCAGCTGCGCGGCGACATCAGGGCGTGAGGCCTGCTGACGGACAAAATCCGGCAAATGCTTTGCCGCGTATGGGAACAACACGTCGAACACAAAACTGACGGCGCTGGTGGTGCCTTCGATGTCAGTCAGGACCGCTTTGATTGTCATTAACTGAACCCTATAAATCGTCAAGCTGCGGAAATTGGCTGGCAATCTTCTCGCCGGTGAAGTTCGCAACCCAGCCTTCAGTGTTATTGAACAGGCGGATCGCGACGAAATGCGGGTTCTCACCCATGTCGAACCAGTGCGGCGTGCCCGCTGGAACCGAAATCAGGTCGTTCTTTTCGCACAGCACGGCGTAGACATACTCACCAATATGCAAAGTGAACAAGCCGCGCCCGGCGACGAAGAAACGCACCTCGTCCTCGGAATGACGATGCTCATCGAGAAACTTTGCGCGCAATTCGGCTTTTTGCGGGTGATCACTGTTGAGGCTGATCACATCCACAGTGACATAGCCGCGCTCGGTCATGAGCTTGTCGATTTGTACCCGGTAGGCATTGATCACGTCTTCCTGGCTGGCACCCGGCGTGATCGGCGTCGCCGCCTGCCAGCGGTCAAAGCCGACGCCATGCTCGGCCAGGGTCGAGGCGATGTCCTCGACATGGGTCAAGACTTTATCTGGCTGCTCAGGGCTGGACTGGTGATAAACATACAGGCTGCTCATGGCGGCGCTCCTCAGTTCGGTTCGGCTCGGTTCAGTTTGCCCTGCGACTTTTTGCAGATCGCTCAGGCTGAAGACTAAAACGTTATCGGTTCAGTATGGCGAGGGTTTTGAGTTCACATTCAAAGAGGAACTCGAACGCCTCGATCTGCCGCAGTGCATCGCTCATCTTCGCACCCCAAGTATATAAACCATGGCCGCGAATCAGGTAGCCCGCGCAATCAGTGTTCGCATCAAGCCAGGGCTGCACTTTGGCCGCCAGGCGCGCGATATCCTGATCATTGTCGAAAATAGGTACCACAACCCGGGATTCATGGGTCACGACGCCACTGAAAGCCTTTTGCAGCTCGTAATCTTCAAACACCAGGTGATCGGCCTCGGTCAGACGCGACAATACTGTCGCATTGACCGAATGGGTGTGCAGCACCGCGCCGACTTCCGGTCTGCAACTGTACAGTTGCGTGTGCAGCAAGGTTTCCGCAGACGGCTTCTTGTCGGGCTCCAGGCTATTACCGTCAAGATCCGTCGCCAGCACATCGTCGATGCCCAACTGGCCCTTGTGTTTCCCCGACACGGTCAGCAGCACTTCAGTAGCAGACAACCGCGCCGAGTAATTACTGCTGGTAGCCGGTGACCAGCCACGACCGTACAGAAAACGGCCGGCGTCGATGATTGCCTGACTCAGTTGTTCGCGGCTCATGCCCGCTCCTCTTTCATTCGTGTAGCCGCCATCACGGCAGCGGCCAGCGCCGCAGCACTGGCGATAGTAAATGTCCAGCCAGCCCCAAGGAAGTTCCAGGTGTAACCGGAGTAAAGTGCACCCAATGCGCCGCCCGTGCCCGCCAATGCGGCATAAAGCGCCTGCCCCTGCCCCTGTTGCTGCGCACCGAAGCTACGTTGCACGAAATGGATGGCAGTGGCGTGAAAACTGCCGAACGTCGCGGCGTGCATTAACTGGGCAAACAGCAACACCACCAGATGATCCGCAAGATTACCCAGCAACAACCAGCGCAACGACGCCAGCAAAAAGCTGGTCAGGAGTACCTGCCGTACCGAGAAACGCTGTAATACCCGACTCATGGCCATGAACATCAACACTTCCGCGACGACGCCTACTGCCCAGAGCATTCCGATCAAGCCACGACCGTAACCCAGTTGTTCCAGATGCAGGGTCAGGAACGTGTTATACGGCCCGTGGCTCATTTGCATGAGCCCGACGCAGGCGTAGAAGGCCAGCACACCGGGCCGGGTCAATTGTCGGAAAAAGCCACCGTTTTCCGGGTGCGTCGTCGACACCACCGGCTGAGCATTGGGAATCCACCAACTGCTGATGACAATCGCGACAATGATTGCGACCAATACAGCGGGGAAATAGTCGAGGCTCAAGCTCTCGAATAGCCGTCCCACGCCCACGACTGTCAGGATGAAACCGATGGAGCCCCACAGCCGGATCTGGCTGTAGCGGGACGTCTGACCACGCAGGTGCGCCAGGGTGATGACTTCGAATTGCGGCAGGATGGCATGCCAGAAGAACGCATGCAGGGCCATGACCATCGCCAGCCAGGCGTAGCTTTGCTTAACCAGAATCAGGGAAAACGCGAGCAACCCGCACATAGCGCCAAGTCTCACGATGACCAGTCGGCGGCCGGTGTAATCCCCAAGCCAACCCCACACATTCGGCGCAAGGCAACGCATCAGCATCGGGATCGCAACCAGTTCCCCTATACGCGCGCTGGAGAAGCCGAGATGGCTGAAATACAACGGCAGGAATGGCGCGGTAGAGCCGAGCAAGGCGAAGTAAAAAACGTAAAAGCTGGACAGCCGCCAATAAGGCAGCTGTCCAGCCGGGGGGTGCGTCACGTCAGTTGGCCTTGGCAGCAGCAACGCCCTCGAGCATTACAGCTGACCCAGCACAGGCGTGGTAACCCGGACATCGGCGTTCTGACCGCGATGACGCAGCAGATGATCCAGCAACACGATGGCCATCATGGCTTCGGCGATAGGCGTGGCACGGATGCCTACGCACGGGTCGTGTCGGCCCTTGGTAATTACATCCACCGGATTGCCGTGAACATCAATGGAGTGACCTGGCGTAGTGATGCTGGAAGTCGGTTTCAGCGCAAGATGCGCCACAATTGGCTGGCCTGAGGAGATACCGCCGAGAATCCCGCCGGAATTGTTCGACAGGAAACCGGCGGGCGACAGCTCGTCGCGGTGCTCGGTGCCGCGTTGGGCAACGCTGGCAAAACCGGCACCGATCTCCACACCCTTGACCGCGTTGATGCTCATCAGCGCATGAGCCAGATCAGCATCCAGACGATCGAAGACCGGCTCGCCCAGCCCTGGCATAACGCCTTCGGCAACGACGGTAATTTTTGCACCGACCGAATCCTGATCACGGCGCAACTGGTCCATATAGGCTTCCAGTTCCGGAACCTTGGCAGGATCAGGACAGAAGAACGCATTCTCCTCTACCGAATCCCAGGTCTTGAACGGGATTTCGATGGGCCCGAGCTGGCTCATGTAACCGCGCACTACGATGCCCATCTTCGCCAGGTACTTTTTGGCGATGGCACCGGCCGCGACACGCATGGCTGTTTCCCGCGCCGAACTGCGACCGCCGCCGCGATAATCGCGAACGCCGTATTTGTGGTAATAGGTGTAATCGGCGTGGGCCGGACGGAACTGGGCCTGGATGGCCGAGTAATCCTTGGACTTCTGATCAGTGTTACGAATCAGTAACCCAATGGAGGTCCCGGTGGTTTTGCCCTCGAAGACACCCGAGAGGATTTCCACCTCATCGGCTTCCTGACGCTGGGTCGTGTGGCGGCTGGTGCCGGGCTTGCGCCGATCCAGATCGACTTGCAGGTCTTGCAGCGACAGCTCAAGGCCCGGCGGGCAGCCGTCAACGATAGCAACCAGCGCCGGACCATGGCTTTCGCCGGCAGTGGTGACAGTGAACAGCTTGCCGAAGGTGTTGCCGGACATGCGGACGCTCCGATAAATCAGCGAAAAAACCAGGTCGATATAAACAAGCCCGCCAGTATACGCAGGCTGCTCGTGTAGTTCATCCTCGAACCTTATCCGTCTGGCCGCGTCCAATCGGCATCCCATCAGATAGTGGCCCAACGATGCTACGCGTTATCGCTTTGATCCTTCCCCTGCTCACCGGGCTTGCCCACGCTGCCACCCCATCTGTCCTGCAGCGCCCCATCGTTCTGCAAACCGCGACGGGTGAGCTGTCCGGCACCTTATTGCTGCCCAAATCCGCTACGCCCGTACCGGTGGTATTGATTATTGCTGGCTCGGGTCCTACTGACCGCGATGGCAATAACCCCGACGGCGGGCGTAACGACAGCATGAAACTTCTGGCGCGCACCCTCGCCAGAAACAACATCGCCAGCGTGCGTTATGACAAACGCGGCGTCGCCGCGAGCAAGGCCGCTACTCCTGATGAGCGCAATCTGAGCATCGAGGCTTATGTTGCCGATGCCGAAGCATGGGGCCAGAAACTCAAGACGGACCCGCGTCTGGGTCAGTTGATCCTGCTGGGTCACAGCGAAGGGGCACTGGTTGCATCACTGGCGGCTGAAAAAGCCGGTGCCGCTGCGGTGATCTCGGTAGCAGGTACAGGTCGTCCGGTGGATGAAGTATTGCGCGAACAACTGCAAGAGCGCCTGCCTCCGCCTCTGCTGCTGCGCAGCAATCAGTTGATTGATGAAATCAAGGCAGGCAAGACCGACAACGATGTTCCGGACGAGCTGGAAGTGGTGTTCCGCCCCAGCGTGCAGCCGTATCTGATTTCTTTGTTCCGCCAGGCCCCGGCTGCCGCGTTCGGCAAATTGAAAGTTCCAGCGCTTATCGTCCAGGGTCGAAACGACATCCAGGTCGGTGTCGGCGATGCAGAGCTGTTGAAGCAAGCCAAACCCGATGCCGAACTGGCCCTGATAGAGGGCATGAATCACGTGTTGCGCATCGTACCGGACGACATCAAGCAGCAACTGGAGTCCTACAAAAATCCGCAACTGCCTCTAGCCAGTGAGCTGTCCACGCGAATTCTGCGCTTTATCGACGGCCTGCCTAAGGCATGACCGTGGGAAATTGGCGTCAGGAATCCTGACGCCCCTTCAGGACTCGGAAAAACGGCCGATACGTGATTGCTGGCTCTGTGTTTGCTGCACAGGGTCAAGGACAGGATCGCCGTGAACATGACTGAAACGAACGCGTTACCCGAAACCACTGAAAATACTTCAGTCGCCGAAGCTGAAGCTCCGGCGCCTGCGCAGCTGTGGGACGAAGTCAAGCCAGAGCATTTTGTGATGTTGCGTCTGGCCCCACTACAGACCGACCGGGCCACGGGTGGCCGGCCGTTGCGCTTTGTCCAGTTTGGCCGTGCCGAGCGCCATAGCAAAGAGGTGAGCCTGCTGCGCCTGAGCATCCAGTTGCCAGGGCAACGGGTGCGGCGTGAACAGAACCATCTGGATGTCTGGGTCGATCACGAAAAGCATATCGTACGCTTCGGACCGGACTCGGGCTTGCAGATCGAGCCCTGGAACCGGGGTATCGGCCGTTTTCTGATCGCTCAGGGCATTCACTGGGCGCAGAAAAAATGGTCGACCTATAAAGTCGAAACCTTCGCCCTGCCGAGCAAGGACGGGCTGAACGAAGACACTCGCCTGCGCCGCGATCATTTCCTGAAAACCCAGGGCTTCGAAGTCGCCTACGCCGACGCGCAGCACATGAAAGGCAGTTTCAAGGAAGTCCCGGTCGGCAATCTGCACAGCACCTGGAACAACGACAAGATTCAGATCATCGAAATTCTCGAAGCCTCACAGATGCTGGAAAACGCCGAGAAGAAGATGATCGAGCAAGAAGTTGCGATCCGTCAGCATGAGGATCGAGTCGGCAAATACAAGCGTGAAGACAGTGGCCTGCGCTTCACTATTGCCTGCCTGGTGACTTTTGCAGTGTTCCAGGCCGGATTGCTGATCTGGATCGCAACCCACCGCTAGCCTTCAAAACTGAATAGCTCTCCAAACTGAAGGCGCTCATCGCGAGCGCCTTCAGGCCTTGAACAGTCATCAGACCCGCGATTCAAACAGCGCTTGATGCTCTCGACACTGGGCTGCGCTGAGCATGAATACGCCGTGACCACCGCGCATGAAATCCAGCCACGCAAACTCGACTTCCGGGTACAACGCCTGGACGTGAACCTGACTGTTACCCACTTCAACGATCAACAGACCTTTTTCGGTCAGATGATTCGCCGCCTGGCTCAACATCCGGCGCACCAGGTTAAGACCGTCACTGCCACAGGCCAGGGCCAGTTCCGGCTCATGCTGGTATTCGTCCGGCATGTCTGCGAAATCTTCGGAATCGACGTAAGGCGGGTTGGAGACGATCAGGTCGAAGCGCTGACCCGGCAAGCCGTCAAAGCCATCGCCCTGAACGGTGTAAACCCTCTGATCAACACCGTGACGCTCGATGTTCTGGTTGGCAACTTCCAGCGCTTCAAAAGACAAGTCAGCCAATACCACTTCCGCGTCAGGGAACTCGTCAGCACAGGCGATACCGATACAGCCGGAACCGGTGCACAGGTCGAGAATGCGCGCCGGTTCGTCAGCCAGCCAAGGGGCAAAGTGGTTCTCGATCAGCTCGGCAATCGGTGACCGCGGGATCAGTACACGCTCATCGACAATGAACGACATACCGCAGAACCATGCCTCGCCCAGCAAATACGGGGTCGGCACGCGTGCGTCAATGCGCCGGGAGATCAGGCGCTGAAGCTCCGAAATCTCATCAAGCTCCAGACGGCAATCCAGATAGCTGTCGGCAATTTCCCAAGGCAGGTGCAACGCGCCCAGCACCAACTGGCGCGCCTCGTCCCAGGCATTGTCAGTTCCATGACCGAAAAACAGGTCTTCCTGATGAAAGCGACTGACCGCCCAACGGATATGGTCGCGCACGGTGCGCAAGCGGGATGTGATCACGGGGGCAAGCTCCTTGGAATACGTTCCGGGATTCTAGCAGCCATGACTGCAACACACGATGCCCGAACGCCATTCGCGACCCGGCTCACGTTCGACGATGGTTTTGGATACGTGGCATTTCAATCAAGGCATAATGCTAACCGCCCAGATTGATCAACGCCGCTACAGGCCAGAGAAACCGGAGCTTCTCACCGTCGCCATTCACAGAACCGTTCAGGCGGAGGAGAATGACGCAAAAGCCCCACACAAAGGAGCCCCAGATGTCCGATCCAAAGACTATGTTTCAACTCAGCGGCCGTGGCTACGCAGCGGCCACTTTGAGTAATGCCACGCTGATTATTATCGATGCCCAGAAAGAATATCTCAGTGGTCCGCTGGCCCTGACCGGCGTTAACGAAGCAGCAGCCAACATCTGCAAACTGGTGGCGGCGGCCCGTGCCGGCAAATGCCCGGTTGTGCACATCCGCCATCTCGGTACTGTCGGCGGCCTGTTCGACCCGCAGGGTGAGCGCGGTGAGTTCATGCCCGAGTTGAAGCCACTGGAAGACGAACGCGTGGTTGAAAAACGTCTGCCCAACGCGTTCAACGGCACCGGCCTTGACGACTTGTTGCAAAGCCTTGGTCATCTGGACCTTATCGTTTGCGGCTTCATGAGCCATTCGAGTATCAGCACGACCGTAAGGGCAGCGAAGGATTACGGCTACCGTTGCACTCTGGTAGACGATGCCTGCGCAACACGCGACCTGCCAAGCCCCGACGGGGTGGTCAGCGCCCACATCGTTCATCGCACTGAAATGGCGATCATGAACGATAACTTCGCGACCCTGGCCCTGACCAAAGACCTGATCTGAACCGCTAGAAACCAACCCCCATGCGCCCCGCCCGGCTACGAGCATCATCGCTCCACGCCGGAGTGCTTCATGCCACGCGGGCGGCCATACGCCAGTCGCTGCATTCGCGGTCATGTGACGCTGTTCACATTACCGCCTATCCATTAATACCCGCCATTTGCCTTGAATCCCCCGCCTCCGGGAACCAGCGGCCGACTGTCCGGGTCAGACCCCGATACTCTGGAGGAAAATAGGAATGAAAGTATCCGACGGTTTTGACGCCCGTCGCCTGCGTCCAAAAGGATCGGGCAGTTGGGGCGTGCGCATTGGTTCGGCCATTGCAGCTCTGTTGGCGACTTTCGGCGTGTTGCTGGCTATGGCGGGTGTTTCCAGCCTGATTGGTCGACCTCAGGTGCTGGGTGAACTTAACGCCAGCCCGCTGGGCGCAGCGCTGGTAGTGTTCGGTGGCTTGTTGGTGCTCTACGTCGGCATCTGGCTATGGCGTCGCTGCCGTGTAGGTCGCCGCCGCATAAACGGTCTGAACATGTCACCGCACTTGATGAAGAAGCAGGACTGAAGAACTTTTTCGGCAAACACGCTTGCACGTGGGACCGGCTTCAGCCGGGAAGGCAGCATTCCTGACGCCACATCATCACTGCCTGTACCGGCCTCTTCCCGGCTAAAGCCGGTCCCACGACCTATATGTGGATCACACCACCGCTCACACCGCGACTTGGTTAAACTAGCCTTCTTCGCGGAGGCTGACATGCAAGACGACGATTTTTCCCTGTTCAAAAACGAGTTGCGTGGCGTTAAGCCCATCAAGCAAGAATATGCCGATGTAGGCAAACCCAAGACCGACCGTAAACTCCTGGCCAGACTGCGTCAGTCCGCGACGGTGCGTACCGATTCAGTGACAGTCGACGGGCTATCGGATCAGTTCGTGATCGATGTCGGGCCGGAGGATGTGTTGAGCTGGTCCCGCGATGGCGTGCAGGAAGGCCAGATGCGCAAGCTGAAGCTTGGCCAGATCAGCTTCGAGGGCAGTCTGGATTTGCATGGCATGACCGTCGAGGTCGCACGGGAAACCCTGTGGGAGTTTCTCGCCGAGGCGACAAAACTGGAAATCCGCTGCGTGCGTGTCACCCATGGCAAGGCTGTGCGGCTGGACGGCAAGCGTCCTATGATCAAAAGCCACGTCAACACATGGCTACGGCAACATCCGCAGGTATTGGGCTTCTGTTCGTGCCAGGCAAAACATGGCGGCGCGGGAGCGGTTTACGTGATCCTCAAGCGGACCATGATGGAAGGCCGCGACGAGTAATCCGTCGCAGCCAGAATCAACTACGGGGATCGTTACGGACGCCCGCCCGGACCGCCGCCCCCAGGACCGCCGCGATCGCCACCTTCATAGTGACCGCCGCCGCCATGCCCACCACCGCCTCCATGCCCACCGGGTCCGCCTGGACCCCAGAACGGCCAACAGCCTGAAACTGTAGACAGCACTGCAACCACCATTGCCACTTTTACCATTCGACCGAACATCACTTCACTCTCTCATGCGACAGGTATTTGTTACCTGCTCGTTCAGACAGCGCGTGTGGCTTTATTTCTGTTGCGGGTTGGTAGGGGCTTGGTAAGCGGTTGGATACATATCTACCACCAGCTCTAATCATCAGTGACTACAGTAGGCACCCGCAAGCCTTCCACCATTGCCATATGCACCTATTTCGGTACACTGCATCCTCATGCCTGATGACACACCTGTTCTCGCCGTACGTTTCTTCTGCACAGACGCTGGCAATGAGCCGGTTCGTGAATGGCTATCAAATCTAACGCGCCAGCACAGGCGACTGATCGGGATTGATATAAAAGCCGTCCAACTCGGATGGCCGATGGGTATGCCCGTTGTTCGAAAGCTTGAAGCCGGGCTCTGGGAGGTCAGGGTTGAGCTTGGCGATACCATCGCCCGGGTACTGTTCACGGTCACAGCTTGCGAAATGGTATTGCTTCACGGCTTCATCAAAAAAGCCAGAAGACACCTTCAACGGATTTAACGACTGCACGACAGCGCAAGTCGCGGCTATGAGGAGCCAATGATGAACAAGAACGTAGGATCTGACTTCGACGATTTTCTTGCGGAACAGGATCTTGTTGAAGAAGTCACCGCTGCGGCACTGAAACGAGTCATATCCTGGCAGCTTGCAGAAACGATGAGGCTTCAGAAAGTTACCAAAAAAGACCTCGCCGAGCGGATGCATACCAGCCGGACAGTGGTGGACCGCGCCCTTGATGAGAGCGACGCGGGGATGACTCTGGCAACCCTGGCCAGTGCAGCACGTGCTTTGGGACAACGCGTGGAAGTACGACTGTTGCCCAATATCAAGTAGCAATCGTCTCCCCACAAGACTGCCGTGACCCCGTGAAAGCGGTCTGGAAGGCAACCTACCCACATCAAGCGATACAATTGCCGCCTGTCCTACGTTACTATGTCGCGCAACGCAGGCTTGCCCTGCATTTCTTGCTGATCAGCCTGGCCATGTCGTGCAAATGTTGGTTATCGACACGGTACCGCTGCGGACAGCATTACCTTTTACGGAACAACCCCTGTGACACTGGAACAGAACTACACCGCGATCCTTGGCCAACTGGGGGAAGACGTTTCCCGCGAAGGTCTGCTCGACACTCCCAAACGCGCTGCCAAGGCAATGCAGTATCTGTGTCGCGGTTATCAGCAAACGCTGGAAGAGGTCACCAATGGTGCCCTGTTCAGCTCCGACGCCAGCGAAATGGTGATGGTCAAGGACATCGAATTGTATTCGCTGTGCGAGCATCACCTGTTGCCGTTCATTGGCAAGGCGCACGTTGCGTATATCCCCAATGGCAAGGTACTGGGTCTGTCCAAGGTCGCACGCATTGTGGACATGTATGCCCGCCGCCTGCAGATCCAGGAAAACCTCAGCCGTCAGATCGCCGAAGCGATAATGCAAGTGACGGGTGCGCTTGGCGTTGCGGTAGTTATTGAAGCCAAACACATGTGCATGATGATGCGCGGTGTCGAAAAGCAGAACTCGTCGATGATCACTTCAGTGATGCTCGGGGAGTTCCGCGACAACGCTGCCACCCGCAGCGAGTTCCTCAGCCTCATCAAGTGACCGACGCCCTGCCCGGCTGACCACTCGCCGGGCAGGGCGATACGTTCCCGCCTGTTTCTCGCGAGGTCTTCACGTGTTTATAAAAGCTTTGAGGGTTGGTCTTGGCCAACTGGTGATCTTCGGCGACTTCATCACCCGCCCGGCGAAGAAAAAACGCACGCCCGAGGCCCAGGCTGCCGTCGAGCAGTCAGCAAAGAATCTGAGCCTGTATCAGTTCAATGCCTGCCCGTTCTGCGTCAAAACCCGGCGCACCTTGCACAAGCTCAATGTCCCGGTTGCGCTGCATGATGCAAAAAACAACGAACAGGATCGCCAGACCCTGCTTGATCAGGGCGGCAAGATCAAAGTGCCCTGCCTGCGCATCGAAGAAGATGGCAAGACCACTTGGATGTATGAGTCCAAGGTGATCATTGATTATCTGAATCAGCGCTTCGCAGCGATCTGATTCAACGGGGCACCATCTCCCTGTAGGAGTGAACTTGTTCACGAGGGGGGCATGCCAGAAAAGCATCATTGCCTGACACACCGCCTCGCCAACAAGTTGGATCCTACAGAGGGCTTGGTCACCGCATCGAAACCGTCACCGCCCCGCTTATCGCGCGCCCGACTTCAGTTCGGGCAGCCTTCCTGACGGCACGCCGCATACTGTTTCAACTGCTCGACGCGCACCCTGGTCTGCTCCGCCATACACCGGGATTGCTGCAGCGGCCACATCGAGCCGGAATCCTCAGCCTTGCCTACCTGATACATACAATCCGCATCACGGAAAGCAATCCACTTCTGCTGCGCAGCCTTGAACGCCTGCTTCTTCTCAGGCGTCTGCAAGTACGCCATTTGTGCCTTGTATTGCTTGTTCAGCTCCGCATCCAGTGTCGCCAGTTGCTGGCCTGCGCAACGATTCATTGCAGCCTGGTTGGCATCGCAGCCCGGGGTTTGCGCCGAAGCAGAGCAGCCAATGCCCAGCGCCATGAACATCAGAACCGCCATCATTGAAAAGCGCATAGGGAACTTGTTTCCTTAAAGTCATTGTTATCGGGTTACGGGGCCGCTCCCGAAGGGCGCGAAGACTAAATGCCTGTGCTGACACAGCCAAGTGATTTAAGCCCTGCTAAAACAATCGGACATAAAAAAGCCGGTCATGTTGCGTGACCGGCTTTTCAGGTATCCGCCGCGATCAATCCAACATGCCCACATAACCAGGTTGCGCCTGTACGCGCTCAAGCCATTGCTCGATGCCAGGGTATGGCGTCAGGTCGAAACCGCCCTGATGGGCAACATGGGTGTAGGCATACAACGCAATATCTGCGATGGAAAAGTGATCGCCGACCAGGAACGGCGTGCGTTTCAGCTGCTGTTCCATCACCGCGAGGGCGCGGTAGCCAGCCTTGTGCAACGAACGATATTCCTCCAGACGCTCTTCAGGCAGCCCTAGATAAAACTGGATAAAACGTGCGACGGCGATGCTCGGCTCATGACTGTACTGCTCGAAGAACTGCCACTGCAGCACTTGCGTGCGCAATCGCGGTTCGCTTGGCAGGTACTGGCTGCCATCAGCGAGGAAATTGAGAATCGCATTGGATTCCCACAAGCAGGTGCCGTCCTCAAGTTCCAGTACCGGGATCTTGCCGTTGGGGTTCTTCTCCAGGAACGCTGCGGTCTGGGTTTCACCCTTGAGAATATCTACCGGCACCCAGTGATACTCGACGTCCAGCAAATTGAGCATCAGTTTGACCTTGTAGCAGTTGCCCGATTTGTAATCGCCGTAAACCTTGTACATACCCTTCTCCTTGAATTCGCCTGATGCCCGCTGCTAAGCGGCTCGCTCTAACCGGGCCTGACGCACGACCGCTGCCAATCGTCTCAGGCCTTCGTCGAGACGGGCCGGATCAATGTGGCTGAAGTTGAGCCTTAAATAACCAAGGTTGGCGTCTGGATCAGCAAAAAACGGTTCCCCCGGCATAAACGCAACATTTTGCTTGAGCGCTTCGTCGAGCAAAGTGCGTGTATCCATCGGTTGTTTGAGCGTCAGCCAGAAAAACAAACCACCTTGCGGACTGTTCCAGTCAGCTATATCGGCAAAATGTTGTTTTAGTGCAGCCTCAAATGCATCACGACGCTGACGGTAGAAGCTCTGTAACTCACACAAGTGCTCACGGTAGTGCTCGGTGCCGATCCATTGCAGAGCCTGCCACTGGCCTAAACGATTGGTGTGCAGATCCGCCGACTGCTTCAAACGCAGCAAATGCGGGAACAGGTCAGGACTGGCAATCAGATAGCCGACCCGCAAACCTGGCAAAAGGGTTTTTGACACGGTGCCGGTGTAGATCCAGCTGGCTTTTTGCAAACGGCTTGCGATGGGCTTGGCGCTGCCGCCATCAAACGTCAGATCGCGATAAGGCTCGTCTTCGATCAAGGTCACGTCGAACTCATCAAGCAGGGCGGCCACGGCCACACGGCTGGCCTCGCTGTAACGCACTGCGGAAGGATTCTGGAAAGTCGGAATCAGATAGGCGAACGCAGGCTGGTGTTGCTCCAGTTGCTGTCGCAAGGCCTGCAAGTCCGGGCCATCAGTTTGCAGCGGTACCGTCAGGCAATCGGCGCCGAACAGCTGGAAAATCTGCAACGCCGCCAGGTAAGTCGGCGCCTCAAGCACGATCTGCGTACCTTTATCGATATACAGCTTGGCCGCCAGATCCAGCGTCTGCTGCGAACCGCTGACGATCAACACCTGGCTGGCGTCGCACTGCAAGCCGATAGCTCGCGCCTCTGCGGCCAGGGCTTCGCGCAATTCAGGCTCGCCTTCACTCATGCCGTATTGGCCGAGCGCAACGGGCATGTCCGCCCACTCCACTTTGGGCAGCATGGCTTCGGCCGGCAGGCCTCCGGCGAAAGACATGACTTCCGGACGCTGAGCCGCGGCAAGGATTTCACGAATCAGAGAACTTTTAAGCCGGGACACGCGTTCGGAGAAAGCCATTGAGATCACCGCTAGCCGAAGTAATTGGAAATAAGTCAAACTGGTTGACCGAAATTACGACGCCGGACCTAGATACGTCAATATGCTTGACCTTAAAAATTCCGCATCCCAACAAGCCGCCATGGAAGCTTTTTTCTTCGGCTATCAGGCATTCACAGCAAAAGCTGACGAAATGCTCGCTCGCCGAGGCTTCAGTCGCGTACACCAACGCGTGGTGTTTTTCATCGCGCGCTACCCTGGTTTGAGCGTGAAAGAGCTGCTCTGCGTGCTCGGTGTCAGCAAGCAGGCACTCAATGCGCCGCTGCGTCAGTTGATTGCTATGGACCTGGTCCACAGCGCCGCCCCGGACACCGACAAACGCAAACGTCTGTTGGGGTTGACCGACGAGGGCGTGAAGTTCGAACAGGCATTGCGTCGCGAACAGGTAAAGCTGTTGCAACGGGTCTTTGCCGAAGCCGGTCGCGATGCCGTTGATGGCTGGCTGCAGGTCAATGAGGCGCTGGGCAGGACATTGCAGAGCAGTGCCAGGCCTGTTTCCCGTGAGGATGATTGAAAGTCCAGCACTGGGCCTGTAGGAGCGTCCCTGAAGCGCAGAAAGCATGGGCCATTGTAGGAGTGAGCTTGCTCGCGATAGAGGTAAATTTTTTTCAAGAAACTATCGTCCGACCTCACGCTATCGCGAGCAAGCTCACTCCTACAGAAAAATATTTGAATGCAGTCATAACTGTACTCACGTTTACGAATCCCGCTGTATCGCAACACTCTGATACCACTACGTTTACGCTTGCGACCTGCCGTTGCACACGCTCAAGGATGGATCGATGAACGCCTCACCCCCTGCCCGCCTACGCCCATTGGCTGACACCTCCCCCGCTGCAATAGTCGCTGGTTTTATCGCCATGATGACGGGCTGTACCAGTTCACTGGTGCTGATGTTCCAGGCAGGTCAGGCAGCAGGGCTGACCAGTGCGCAGATTTCTTCGTGGATCTGGGCATTGTTCGTGGGTATGGCAGTGTGCAGCATCGGTCTTTCCTTGCGCTACCGGACGCCTATCACGGTGGCATGGTCGACCCCCGGCGCTGCCTTGCTGATCACCAGCCTGGGCGGCGTGGCGTATCCGGAAGCCATCGGCGCGTTTATCACCTGCGCTGTGCTAGTCATCATTTGCGGGGTGACCGGCAGCTTTGATCGACTGGTAAAAAAGCTTCCGGCATCTCTGGCTGCAGCGTTGCTGGCAGGCATTCTGTTCAAGATCGGCAGCGAAATCTTCGTCGCCGCCCAACACCGCACCACGTTGGTCTTGGGCATGTTCTTCACCTATCTGCTGATCAAACGAGTATCACCACGCTATGCCGTATTGGCTGCGCTGCTGGTGGGTATCGTACTGTCGGGCTGGCTGGGGTTGCTGGACTTCAGCGGTTTTACTCTGGAAGTCGCAATGCCGGTCTGGACGACGCCGGAGTTTTCCCTGGCGGCAACGGTAAGCATCGGCATCCCGCTGTTTGTGGTGGCCATGACGTCGCAAAACATGCCGGGCGTCGCCGTATTGCGCGCTGATGGTTACCACGTGCCGGCCTCGCCGCTGATTTCAGTCACAGGCATCGCTTCATTGTTGCTGGCGCCGTTCGGCTCCCACGGGATCAATCTGGCCGCCATCAGCGCGGCTATTTGCACCAGCGCCCACGCTCATGAGGACCGTGACAAACGTTACACAGCGGCCATCTGGTGTGGAATCTTCTATGCCATTGCGGCCATCTACGGTGGAGCGCTGGCAGCATTGTTTGCCGCATTCCCCAAAGAGCTGGTGCTGTCGATTGCCGCCCTAGCATTGTTCGGCTCGATCATCAACGGCCTGACCGTTGCCATGAACGAACCCAGGGAGCGTGAAGCGGCACTGATCACTTTCATGGTCACAGCTTCAGGCTTGACCCTGCTTTCGATTGGCTCGGCGTTCTGGGGAATTGTGGCGGGAGTTGTGACAATGCTGATCCTCAATGGTACGTCTCGCCGGTAGAGACAAGACGATCTGTGGGTCTAACTCTTTTGCGCAACAAACGAGTGATCTGTAGGAGCTGCCGAAGGCTGCGATTGCGGTGCATCAGACTAAGTGCTTCGCAGCCTTCGGCAGCTCCTACAGGCCAGTAAGATTCAGTGTTTCGCTACAACCTGAAATGCCCGACCATCCCTTTCAGCTCGGTCCCAAGTGACGCCAGCTCGGTGCTCGATGCCGCATTGCCACGCATGGCCAGGGCTGACTGGTCGGCGCTGGCGCGAATGTTGGTGACACTGCGGTTGATCTCTTCGGCTACCGAGGTCTGTTGTTCTGCCGCTGCGGCAATTTGCTGGTTCATCTGCTGGATCATCGAAACCGCCGCAGCGATGCTGCCCAACGCACTTTCGGTTTGCAGCGCATCGCTGACCGCAAGCTTGACCAGTTCACCACTGCTGTGGATTTGTGCCACAGAGGCAGACGCACCATTGCGAAGGCTGCTGACGAGTCGTTCGATTTCCTCAGTGGATTGCTGAGTTCGCTTGGCCAACGCTCTTACCTCGTCGGCAACCACTGCGAAGCCCCTGCCTTGCTCACCTGCGCGCGCCGCTTCAATGGCGGCGTTCAGTGCCAACAGATTGGTCTGTTCGGCCACGCTTTTGATGACCCCGAGCACCGTGCCAATGTTCTGAATCTCGGCGCTTAGGCTCTGAATGCTGTCGCTGGCAGACGCAGAAGAACTGGCCAGCTGTTCAATGCGCTGCAAACTTTGACGCACCACTGCCTGGCCACTGTCGACCTGCTCATCAGCGCTCTGCGCGGCAAGCGCGGCCTCTTCCGCATTGCGGGCGACGTCATGCACGGTTGCCGTCATCTGGTTCATGGCCGTCGCGACCTGCTCGGTCTCTTCCTGCTGATGACTGACTTCGCGATTAGTCTGTTCGGTCACTGCCGAAAGGGAATGCGCGGAGCTGGCCAACTGATCGATACCCGCTTGCAGACCTCTGACTATACCACTCAGGCCAGCACCCATTTGCTGCATGGCGAGCATCAGTTGGCCGATCTCATCCTTGCGCCGTATATCGATACTACCGCTCAAGTCCCCCGCAGCAATTCGTTGCGCAGTGGCAATCACGCTGCGCAACGGCAGAACGATCAGACGAGTGATCAACAGCGAAGCGATGACACCCACCAGCAAGGCCACCACTGATGAACCGATGATCTGCCACGTGTTCGTGGTGAGCTGCGCCTGCATCGATTGATCTTCAGCGGCGTAGGCCTGCTTCACCTGCTCGACAACCTGCGTGGCGTTGGCAGCCAGCTGCAGTGATACCTGAGCTTCGCTGTCGAGCAGGTCGGTGTACTCGTTCAGCTTTTCAGTGAAATTGACGATGTGCGTACTGACTTCACCCAACACAGTCAGATAGCCCTCGTCCTTGACGACACCTTTAAGCTCCTCGGCCAGCGCCCTTGCCTCATCGGCCTGCTGGATTTTGCCAGTCTTGACCTCATCACCCGAGCCCGTCTTGCGGCTTTTATCAAGACGCACCCGGGCCTCGTCCATCGCCTGCATCATCAGTCTGGAGACCTGGCTGACCTGATTGGCCTGCTCGATGAATTCAGCCCCCTGCTCTCCCTTGGACTCCTTGAGCCCATAAGCGCCGTCATCCGCCAGCCCTGCCTGTAAAACATCCAGATTGTTGGCAACGCTGGAAACTGACCAACTGGCCATTTCCAGCGCAATGTCCTTGCTCTGGCTGATATCGACGAACTGATCGAATGATTTGCGATAAGCCCCCAGCGTCTGCTGGACCTCGGTCATACGCGACTCGCTGGCGGGGGACTGGCTTTTCAATTGCTCAGCCAGTGCATTCAACTCATCAATCCCGACATGCAGTTGCTCCACGATCTTCGGATCACTGCGCAGCGCGTATTCCTGCTCCAGCAACCGAACCTTGAGCAGCCCGCTGTTCAGGGAAGACATCTGGTTAAGGCCATCGAAGTGAGCGCTGATGTTTTTCAGCGACCAGACACCAATGGCCGCCACCAGAGCGGTCAGCAACAAAACCAGGGTGAAACCCACGCCGAGTTTCTTTGCCATCCCCAGGTTGGCAACGCGAGCTTGCACGGCCGAAATCATAGCGCTCATCTCCGTTCGATCACTCAAGGCGTTTTGGCCGAATGCTGAGGCCGTTGATTCACGCCATTCAATAATCGTGCAGATTCGCAATGGGTCAGGGGATGTACAAGACTTTGACGTCGAGATAATGGCAAATAGCTATGCCGGAGTCGCTTTCAGACTGTTTCTTGAAGACTCCGGACAAACGGTCAGCCTGGAGCACGGTGCTTCGGGCTGACAAGAATGACCAGCCTCGGAGCAATCCCAAGGTAAACGCCCGATCAGGGGCAATTACCCGGCGTGTAGCGCTGACATGTACTGGGGTTGTCAGCGAGTTGCAGCACCAACCAGCAAGGTTCCGGCATCCGCATCGAGAGTGGCTTCGATGCCCAGCGGCACGGCATGGTTGACGGCGTCGTGACCAATGGAAAGACCGCCCAGAACAGGAATGCCCAGATCACCCAGTCTTTCCATCAAGACACTTGAATGGGTGATTGTTCCTGTAGCGCCCTTGGGTTCACTGAACTGCCCAACAGCGATACCTGCCAGCCCATTCAGCGCACCACTGTTAAGTAGATGAGTAAGCAGGCGGTCGACACGATAGGCCGCTTCGCTCACATCTTCGATCAACAGAATGGCGCCGTTAAGGTCGGGCATGTAATCAGTACCCACACTGCTGCTGAGTATGCTGAGATTGCCTCCCAGCAATACACCGCGGGCCGTGCCGCGAGTACGCACATCGAAAGTGCGCTCCGTTGCATCGGCTGCAATCAGAACCGGTTCGGTGCTCATGGTCACGTGTTGCAAGCCACTGACGAACACGCCGCCGCGCTCAAGCTGACTGGCCACTGGCCCGTGGATGGTCGCCAGTCGCGCGTGCTCCCAGAGCGCGCCGTGAAAAGCAGTGATGTCAGAAAAACCGATTACCAGCTTTGGATCGCGTCTAACCGCATCGAAATCAAGATGCTGAACGATACGCTGCGCCCCATATCCGCCACGATTGCAAAAGAGTGCGCGGATCTCCGGATCCGCCAACGCAGCATTGAAGTCTGCGAGCCGGTGCTCATCGGTGCCCGCGTAAAAAGAATGGGTATCCAGTGCATGAGGATAGATCCGGGGTTTCAGACCCCAGCTCTTGAGAACCTCTGCTGCGCTCTCGACCTTTGCCGCCGCCACCGGGCCAGCAGGTGAAACCAGAGCGACTAAGTCTCCAGGGCGAAGCGCATCAGGGCGAAGGGTTGGCAAACAGATGGAAGGCATTACGAAAACTCAAGCTTCAGGCGATGGAAACAATGTAGATCAGTCGCGACTATTGATCTACCTACATAAATATTTTATCGCTGGATATCGAGTACTTTTTCAGCTGTCTGCAGCCCGCGGCGAAATCGAACATGAGGATGTTTACTGCACGTGGAATAGCGACGGCCACTTTCTATATAGAGACAGCCGTCGCAAGCACGCTTTATTCAAGCGGTGAGCCGCCGAACCCAGATAGCGCCCACTATCGCTTCATGACCTTGGTACAGACTTCTGTGCCGCGCCCGCCTGCCTCCTTTCCCTCTTTTGAAGTGCGCATGTAGTCCGGCAGATAATACGATTTGTGCAGCGTGGTGGTGAACCGGCCGGCCGCATCCTGATCATGAGTAATCAATGCCATACCCACCCCACGATCTGTGGATGCCTGTTGGCTGTCGTTGGCGAAATACATCGCCAGGGATTGCCCCTGCGCGGCGGCATAACCCGAGTAACTTGACGCATGCCCATCAACATCAAACGTGAATTTATAGGCACCGAAATTTTGCTGAAAATGACTGGCCTGCTCGTCCACCGTCAACTTTAGTGCGCCTTTGAACGCACCGTCATGGCTGTCAAAACCTGTACAGGTGTAGTCACCGGAAATAAACAGGGGGTCAGCAGGACTGGCAATTACTTGACTGACCGACGCGACCGACAAAGCCAGTGCAGCAAGAGAAGTTGTTAACGTTTTCACTTATTACTCCATTTGGATAAAGCAAGCCACCCCCATCCGGGGCTCGGGAATTCTCCATAAACAGAATGCTGATAACACCCCTTAGCCCTTTGAAACTCTTACCGGACATTACGAAAATACCTTCTGTACATAACTGCACACACACTTGTAAAAAATTACAAAAAAATTCGCCCTTATCAAAACAATTGCTTGAAGAGAAAGACCTGTACATATAGAGCGCGTCATCATCCAACTGGATCGCAACGCATTCGCGCAATGATCTTCACTTGCCGGGTAGCGCCTCAGCGACTTCAATCAATCTTTGACAATCCATGAGGAAATGCCATGAGTACCCCCACCAACCGTCAATTCCTGCTCGCCAAGCGCCCGGTCGGACACGCCAGTCGCGAGGACTTCACCTATCAGGAAGTACCGGTCGGCGATCTGGCAACCGGGCAGATTCTGGTCAAGAACCATTACTTGTCACTGGACCCGGCCATGCGCGGCTGGATGAACGAGGGCAAGTCGTATATCGCGCCAGTCGGACTGGGCGAGGTAATGCGCGCACTGGGCGTAGGCGAAGTCATCGCTTCGCAGAGTGACCAGTTCGCGGAGGGTGATTTTGTTCAAGGCGCGCTGGGCGTTCAGGATTACTTTCTGGGTGAACCGAAAGGCTTCTACAAGATAGACCCGAAGCTCGCGCCCCTGCCCCGCTACCTCTCAGCGCTCGGCATGACCGGCATGACTGCCTACTTTGCGTTGCTCGATGTCGGCGCACCGCAGAGCGGCGACACCGTGGTGATTTCCGGCGCAGCGGGTGCGGTGGGCAGCGTGGCCGGGCAGATTGCCAAGCTTAAAGGCTGCCGGGTGATCGGCATCGCAGGCGGCGAACAGAAATGTCAGTCGCTGATCAATGAGCTTGGATTCGACGGCGTCATCGACTACAAGAACGAGGATGTGCTGGCCGGACTGAAGCGTGAGTGCCCCAAAGGCGTGAACGTCTATTTCGATAACGTCGGTGGTGACATTCTCGACGCGGTACTCAGCCGTCTCGCCCCCAAGGCACGAGTCGTGATCTGCGGCGCGATCAGTCAGTACAACAACACCTCGCCCGTCAAAGGCCCGAGCAATTACCTGTCACTGCTGGTTAATCGCGCCCGAATGGAGGGTTTTGTGGTCATGGACTACGCCAGCAAGTTTGCCGCTGCCGGGCAGGAAATGGCTGGCTGGATGGCTGAGGGCAAGCTCAAGAGCCGCGAAGACATTGTCGATGGTCTGGAAACCTTTCCCGAAACGCTGCAGAGGCTGTTCCAAGGCGAGAATTTCGGGAAGTTGGTGTTGAAGGTTTAGCCTCGAGAAATCGGGTCCTATCAATCCAAAACATCATCACCGAATTGCAATGCATTCCTCAGGGGCTCGTGCGCTCCTACAGGTCTGCCGTTTGGCGCGAGACTCATTGCCATAAATCAATCTGTAGGAGCTGCCGCAGGCTGCGAATGCATTCTGCCTGCCCACCGCCATCGCAGCCTTCGGCAGCTCCTACAGATCAGCATACGGCGGCGTAACGGAGGACTACGTCCCTACCTACTGCGCCTGCAACACCTCATCCGCCTTGCCGCCTGCATCCTGGATAACCAAATGAATGAAATGCAGTTTGGTGATCACTGCGGGAGGCAGGACGAACGGGTAGAAGTCGGGCTGACCCATACTGCGCGACAGCTCGTTGAGCATCCCGGCCAGTTCAATCCAGGCATTGACGAATGACAGAAACGCAGGCCCGCCAGGGTGCTGCGGGTCGTAGAGGGTTTCCAGCGGGAACGGCTGATAATCCAGGTCCATATCCCGGGCACTCATGCCAAAACCCAGTGCGGTGTCGACCGCATCCATCATGTGCAGGTAATGCGCCCAGGTCTCCGCCCAGTCCTCCCAGGGATGCATGGTGGCGTAGGCACTGACAAAGTTCTGCTGCCAGTCGGCAGGTGCTCCGTTCTGGTAGTGATGATCCAGAGCCTCGGCGTAGCTGGCGCGTTCATCGCCGAACAGGTTGCGATATCCGTCCTGCCACCACGTGTTCGCGATCAATCGGTCCCAATAGTAGTGCCCCACTTCATGCCGGAAATGCCCAAGCAGAGTCCGATACGGTTCATGCATCTGCACGCGAATTTTCTCGCGATGGGCGTCGTCCGCCTCTTTGATATCCAGGGTGATCAAACCGTTGGCATGGCCGGTGGTCGGCGCCTTGCCTTCCAGGTCAACGCCTAGAAACTCAAAGGCCAGCCCGCGCTCTTCGTCCCGGGCTTTAGGGATGACTTTCAGACCGAGGGAAATCAACTGTGCGACAAGTCGACGCTTGGCCGTTTCCACCTTGCACCAGCGCTCACCGTTTTCCGGGACCGACAAGTCGGGGATGGTCTGGTTGAGGCTACAGGCGATGCAGAATTCGCCGCTGTCATCTGCAGGAAACAGCCAGTTGCAGGCAGCAGGCGTATCGACGTTGGCGCAACGTCGATACAACCCGGCTCCGGGCTCGTCACTCAAGCGCCAGGTGTCAAGATCGGGGCCGGGTTCAAGGGCTGCAACCCGGCCCTGCTCTGGCAAGTAACCAAGCGCCGCGGAGCAGGCCAGGCACAGGGTATTGGGAAAGAATACGGACTGACCACACCGGCACTGCCAAACCTTGCTGTTACGCCGGGTCTCGCCAACAAAAGGTGCAGCAATACGTGAACTGAGTTGCTCGAAAAACCGGTACATGGCGATCTCCTGGTGGGCCAGCATGCACTAGATCACCGCCGCTTGCCGTCGTTCCCTGGAGTTGATGCGTGACATAGATCTTTGATGGAGCACGGTTCCGTGGGATATCCATGGCTGACTGCAAGCTGATGACGTGGGACCGGCTTTAGCCGGGAAGGCGGTGTTTCTAACGACACATTTTTAGTGACTGTAATGGCCTTTTCCCGGCTAAAGCCGGTCCCACGACATTTCTCGATTATCGGGATCACAACTGCCTCCTGTAAAAAACACAGTCAGCACGAGGCCCTTTAATCCACCGCAATACCATGTTTGCCCAGGAAAGCCACGAACGCCTCTTCATCCAGCACTTTCAAACCCAGCTCGTTGGCCTTGGTCAGCTTTGACCCCGCCCCCGGTCCGGCAACCACGGTATGGGTTTTGGCCGATACCGAGCCAGATACCTTGGCACCCAGGCTTTCCAGTTTTTCCTTGGCGACGTCGCGGCTCATCAGCTCCAGCGAACCGGTCAACACCCAGGTCTGCCCCGCCAAAGGCAGGCCTTCGACGACTTTTTTCTCGCTCTGCCAATGCATGCCGAAGTCTTTCAACTGGGCTTCGATGGCCAGCCCGCGTTCGGCGTTTTCCGGTTTGTCGAAAAACTCACGCACCGCCTTGGCCTGTTTCTCGGGCAGGGCCTGACGCATGTCCAGCCAGTCAGCCTTGATGATGCCTTCCAGCGAGCCAAACTTGTCGGCGAGCTTCTGTGCGGCACCGGGGCCCACCGACGGGATGTTCAGCTTGTCGACCATGCCACCCAGCGTCGCGCTGGCGGCGAACTCTGCGCCCAGCTCACCCTCGTCCTGCAATTGCAGGCCGCGCTCGTTCAGCAGCGCGTCAATCACGTTCTGGTTGTGCGCGTCTTCAAAGAAGCTGTGGATCTCATGGGCTACTTCCAGACCGACATCTGGCAAATAAGTCAGCACTTCAGGCAACGCCTGCTTGACCCGCTCCAGCGACGCCAGCGAGCGAGCCAGTACCTTCGCGGTCTCCTCGCCCACATCGGGGATGCCCAACGCATAGATAAAGCGCGCCAGCGTGGGTTGCTTGCTGTCTTCGATGGCTTTGAGCAGCTTTTTGCTGGAGATTTCCGCGAAGCCCTCCAGGTCGACGATTTGCTCGAAGGTCAGTGCATAAAGATCAGCCGGAGAACCGATCAGCTTCTCGTCCACCAGTTGTTCGATGGTTTTGTCGCCCAGACCTTCGATATCCATGGCCCGTCGCGAAACGTAATGGATGATCGCCTGCTTGAGTTGCGCACCGCAGGCCAGTCGACCCACACAACGGTAAACCGCGCCTTCGCTGACGGTTTCCTTGCCTTTACTACGCTTGATAAGTTGCGTGCGCTCAACGTGCGAGCCGCACACCGGACAGGTTTGCGGAATTTCCACCGCACGGGCGTTTTCCGGGCGGCGCTCAACCACCACCTGCACCACTTGCGGAATCACATCGCCTGCACGGCGGATGATCACAGTGTCGCCAATCATGAGGCCCAGCCGTGCAACTTCATCCATATTGTGCAAGGTCGCGTTGGCGACCGTCACACCTGCTACTTTCACGGGTTTCAGACGCGCCACCGGCGTAACAGCCCCGGTGCGACCGACCTGAAACTCGACGTCGAGCAGTTCAGTCAGCTCTTCCATGGCAGGGAATTTATGAGCGATCGCCCAGCGCGGCTCACGGGCGCGAAAACCGAGCTCGCGTTGCGCCGCCAGATCGTTGACCTTGAACACCACGCCGTCGATTTCGTAGGTCAGGGCCAGACGCCGCTCGCCGATGTCGCGGTAATACTCCAGGCATTCTTCAATGCCATCTGCCAGTTTCAGTTCGCGACTGACCGGCATGCCCCATTCCTTGAGCTGGTTCAGGTTGCCGATATGGGTGTCGGATATTTCCGCAGACACCTGACCCAGACCATACGCACAGAATTCCAGCGGACGGTTGGCGGTGATCTTCGAATCCAACTGACGCAGGCTGCCCGCTGCCGCATTGCGCGGGTTGGCGAAAGTCTTGCCACCGATTTCCGCCTGGCTCGCATTGAGTCGCTCGAAGCCCGCCTTGGACATGAACACTTCACCGCGTACTTCCAGCACTTCAGGCCAGCCCGTGCCATGCAGCTTGAGCGGGATGTTACGCACGGTGCGCACATTGACGCTGATGTCTTCACCGGTGGTGCCGTCACCACGTGTGGCGCCCCGAACCAGCGCGCCGTCGCGGTATAACAGGCTGACCGCAAGGCCATCGAGCTTGGGTTCGCAGCTGTACTGCACTTTCGCGCCGGTACCGAGCAAATCGCCAGCAGGCAGGTCCAGTCCTTCGGTTACGCGGCGGTCGAATTCACGCATGTCGACTTCTTCGAACGCGTTACCCAGACTGAGCATCGGTACTTCGTGACGCACTTGAGTGAACGCCGACAGCGCTGCACTACCGACCCGCTGTGTGGGCGAATCAGGGGTGACCAGGTGAGGGTTTTCCGCTTCAAGCGCTTTGAGTTCGTGGAACAGCCGGTCGTACTCGGCATCCGGAATGCTCGGCTCGTCGAGAACGTGATAGCGGTAGTTGTGCTGGTCCAGTTCGGCACGCAGCTCAAGGATTCGGGTTTCGGCGGCTTTCATGCGGTGTTCTCTTCAAAAGCAAAAGAGCAGCCTAGGCTGCTCAGATGTTGGTGCTCTGTTGGTTCGACCGTAGGAGCGCGCTTGCCCGCGATAAGGGCCGAAGGACCTTCGTTGCCTGACAACCGCCATCGCGGGCAAGCGCGCTCCTACAGTTACAGGTTTGGCTTCAACGACGCTGAGTCAAGGCGCGGCGTTCGAATTCGACGATGCGTTGACGGTAGTGCTCGATGGTCTGCGCGGTCATGACGCTGCGCTGGTCATCCTTGAGTTCGCCGTTGAGTTCATGAGCCAGCTTGCGAGCAGCGGCAACCATGACGTCAAAAGCCTGCTTCGGATGACGCGGACCCGGCAAGCCGAGGAAGAAACTCACGGCACGGGTGCTGAAATGATCGATGTCATCCAGATCAAATACCCCAGGCTTGACCGCATTGGCCATGGAGAACAGCACTTCACCGTTGCCTGCCATGCTTTCGTGGCGATGGAAAATATCCATTTCACCGAAACGCAGACCGCTCTCCAAGATGTTCTGCAACAACGCAGGGCCTTTGAAGCCACTTTCGTCACGGCAGATAACACTGATAACCAGCACTTCCTCTACCGGCGGCAGATCCTTGTCTTCGGTAATGCGCTGAGCGGGCTTGTCGTCTTCGAAGGCATCGTCGCGCCCGGTGAACAGGCTCGGGCCGTCCATGTCCAGATTGAGATCGCCTTGCTGCGGCTCATCCTTGCGTTTGTTATTGCGCTTGCTCTGACGCGGCGTCGCGCTCATCGACGGCAGGTCTTCCTCGTCGAGCTGCGGCTCTTTATGCGTGTCGAGCACTCGCGGTGGGCCCAGCACCTCAGCGGAGGACGTTTCATCGTCGTCCGGCAGGTTCGAGAAGCTGCGGTCCAGCCTGAATTTCAATTTCCCCTTGCTGCCGCGCATACGGCGCCAGCCATCAAAAAGAATACCGGCAATGACAATTATGCCGATGACGATCAGCCACTCGCGCAGACCGATTTCCATGTAATCCAGTGCCTCTAGTGAAGAATGCTTGAAATAAGGGCCTAAACCCCTTTAAAACGTGGTGCCAAGTCTCTGTTCTGACTGGCAATTTGCCCACGCGAAAAGAAAAAGTGGACATTAAACTAGCACGACCAAAGGTAACTTTACACCGTCTGTTACATCTGGTTGGTGCGCAAAGCGATATCTACCGCACAGAGTTGTTCACGCAGGCCATTAAATGGCCATTTCTACCGTGCGGAACAGGCCTTACTAGGCATCGACCAGCGCCATCGCCTCCTCCACATCCACCGCCACAAGTCGCGAACAACCCGGTTCATGCATGGTGACACCCATCAATTGATCGGCCATTTCCATGGCGATCTTGTTGTGGGTGATGTAAATGAATTGCACAGTCTGCGACATCTCCTTGACCAGTCGCGCGTAGCGTCCAACGTTGGCATCGTCCAGCGGTGCATCCACTTCGTCGAGCATGCAGAACGGTGCAGGATTGAGCTTGAAAATGGCGAAAACCAACGCCAACGCAGTCAAGGCTTTCTCGCCACCGGACAGCAAATGGATCGTGCTGTTTTTCTTCCCCGGCGGGCGCGCCATGATTGTTACCCCTGTATCGAGTAAATCTTCGCCCGTCAGTTCCAAATAAGCTGAGCCTCCACCGAAAACTTTTGGAAAAAGTGCCTGAATTCCACTATTTATCTGATCGAAGGTCTCTTTGAAGCGATTTCGCGTCTCCTTGTCGATCTTGCGGATGACGTTTTCGAGGGTTTCCAGTGCTTCAACCAGATCAGCATTCTGGGCGTCCAGATAGCGCTTGCGTTCGGACTGCTGCTGATACTCATCGATGGCCGCAAGGTTGATCGCGCCCAGTCGCTGAATGCGTCCGGCAATGCGCTCCAGTTCTTCTTCGGCATCCTTTTCGTTGGCCTCTGCGGTCAGGGTCGCCAACACGCCTTGCAGGTCGTAACCGTCTTCCAGCAACTGATCCTGCAAGGTAGTACGCCGCACCGTGAGGGATTGCCACTCCATCCGCTGCTGTTCCAGTTGACCACGCAACAGTTGTGATTGCTGCTCGGCCTGGGTTCTGCGCTTCTCGGCGTCGCGCAATTCGCGATCGGCGTCTTCCAGAGCATTCTTGGCGGTACGCATTTCATCGTCCACCGCCATGCGCCGTTCAAGTAATTCTTCAAGTTTCAGGCGCAGCTCTTCCAGCGGAGCTTCGCCCTCCTCCAGATTCAGATCGAGCTGTTCACGCTTTTCGGTCAGCCGCTCGGACTGCATTTCCAGACGCTCAAGGGCCTGCCGTGTGGAATCGTGCTGAGCCTTGAGCGAGCCGAGGCGCACGGCCAGTTGGTGGGCGTGATCCTTGTGCTGACGGGCTTCCTGACGCACACGGTCGAGGTGTTCGCGCAGGCTGTCGCGCTGGGCTTGAAGCAATTCACGCTGTTCAGTGTCCAGCGCCATGGTATCCAGCGCATCCTGCAGTTGCAGGCGTGATTCGCCCAGATGCTCGTGCTCGATGGCGCGTTGCTCGCCTAGCTCTGCGAGTTCTTCCTCAAGTCGAGTACGTCGCAAGGTGAGCTGTTCGACCTTGACCCTGGCGGCAGACAATTGCGCCCGGAGCTCGCTTTGCTCACGGGTTTCATCCTGCACCCGACGCCGCAGCTCTTCCCGGGCCTCTTCCTTATTCGATTGCTGTTCGCGCAGCATCAACAGTTGCTCTTCAAGCGTGGCCAGTGTGGCTTCACGCTCATCGCGCTCCAGCCCCAGACGCTGCAACTCCTGCCCACGGGCCAGCACGCCGCTTTGCGCTTCACTGGCGCGGCGCACCCGCAGAAAATGCCGCCCCACCCAATAACCGTCGCGACTGATCAGGCTTTGCCCCGTCGCCAGTTGACCGCGCTGGGCCAGCGCTTCGTCGAGGGTTTCCACCGGACGCACCTGGCCCAGCCAACTGGCAAGGTCCATGGCACTGTCGACTTTATCCAGCAGACTGCCGGGGATTCGCGCAGCCTCGGCGCTAGTACTGACCAGCCGCAAATCGCCCTGCTGGAAACCCGCAAGATCAAGTCCGCCGAAGTCATCAACCAGCACGGCCTGCAGGTCAGCACCCAGCACGGTTTCCACCGCCAGCTCCCAACCCGGCTCAACCCGCAGGCCTTCAGCCAGCCGTGGTTGCTCAGCCAGATCATGATCGCGCAGCCATTCGGCGGTACCGGTGTCGGGATCAAGCGCAGCCTGCTGCAACGCTTCAAGGGATGCTAAACGACCGTTAAGCCGCTGCAATTCGCCTTGCGCCTGTTGCTGCGCCTGATTGGCCTGTTGCAGCTCGTTGCGCAACTGCTCAAGCCGCTCGACAGCTTGTTCTTCGCCGATATGCAACTCTTCCAGGGTCATTTCCCGGGTAGCAAGATCTTCGTCCAGTTGCAGGATCGCCGCGTCTTCCGGATCGGCTTTGAGCAACTGTAATTCTTCGCCCAGACGTCGCTGCCGCTCGGCCAGTCGCTCCAGGCTGTTTTCCAGTTGCTGGATGCGCGACTGCTGAACTTCCGCCTGCCGCCGCGGTTCGGCGGATCGCAAATTGAAGCTGTCCCACTTTTCCTGCCAGCCATGCATCGCGCTTTCAGCGTCTTCCAGCGAGGCAGCGGATTCCTCGGCTGCCGCGCTAGTCATTTCCTGCTCGGGTTCGAGCATTTCCAGCTCTTCGCCCAATGTCGCCAGCAGCGTGCGGTCATGGCCCAGATGGGATTCGGTTTCCTGGCGGGCGCGCTCGGCTTCACGCAGGTCGTCCTGCAATTGGCGCAGACGCTGCTGACCGTGCTGGATACTTTGTTCGACGCGAGCAATGTCACCGCCCACGGAATAGAAGCGGCCCTGAACCAGATTGAAGCGCTCGGACAGATCGTGGTGGCCGTCACGAAGACGCTCGATACTGGCATCAGCATTGCGCTGCTCGGCGACCAATGCCTCGAAACCGACCTCCTGATTGCCGATCACCGCTTCGCGCTGACCCACCTGCTCGTTCAACGCCTGCCAGCGCAACGCCGACAACTGCGCCTTGAGCTGTCGCTCTTCGGCTTTGTATTCCTGATACTTCTCGGCGGCCTGAGCCTGACGATGCAAGCGTTCCAGCTGACGCTCCAGCTCTTCGCGAAGGTCGGTCAGGCGCGCAAGATTCTCGTGGGTACGACGAATCCGGTTTTCAGTCTCGCGACGGCGCTCCTTGTACTTGGAGATGCCGGCCGCTTCCTCGATGAAATTACGCAAGTCTTCGGGCTTGGCTTCGATCAGCTTGGAGATCATTCCCTGCTCGATGATCGAATAGCTGCGTGGGCCCAGACCGGTGCCGAGGAAAATATCGGTGATGTCCCGCCGACGGCATTTGGTGCCGTTCAGGTAATAGGTGTTCTGACTGTCGCGGGTGACCTTGCGGCGAATGGAAATCTCCGCGTAGGCGGCGTATTCGCCCACCAGCGTGCCGTCAGAGTTATCAAACACCAGCTCGATGCTGGCCTGACTGACGGGCTTGCGGCTGGTTGAGCCATTGAAGATGACGTCGGTCATCGACTCGCCGCGCAGGTTCTTGGCCGAGCTTTCGCCCATGACCCAGCGCACGGCGTCAATAATGTTGGATTTGCCGCAGCCGTTAGGGCCGACGACCGCCGCCATGTTACTGGGGAAGTTCACCGTAGTGGGGTCGACGAAGGATTTGAACCCCGCCAGCTTGATGCACTTCAGCCGCATGGGTTCAGCCCGCTTCCAGAGCCGAAAGCACCAGCTGACAGCTGCGTTGCCCGTAATCGGTCAATACGCTGCGGACCCGGGTGGTATCCCGGGCTATCACTGCTTCGAGCAGTTGCTCGAACAGGGTCAGATAGTCACGCATCTCAGCCTTGCGCTGATCGAGCGCCAGATAATAGGTGCGGCTCATGGACGGTTGCAGGTTATCCACGGTTTCCTGCAGGTAAGGGTTATCGGCAAAGGGATAAGCCGCGCGCATCACGCTGAAGCTTTCTTCTACGAAGGCCTTTACGTCCTGACGCTCGTAACTGGCCATCAGCCGCTGCTGGATTTGCAGGAAGGTCGCCAGATCGCTTTGCTGCTGCCACTTCTCGGCGACCGCAATGCCCAGCAACACATACAATTCAGTCATCAGCGTGCACAGGCTCTGCACGTTATGTGCGTTTAGCACCGTGACCTGGGCACCGCGACGCGGCAGGATCGCCACCAGATGACGGCGTTCGAGAATCAGCAATGCTTCGCGCACCGAGCCACGGCTGACGTTCAACGCCTGCGTGACTTTTTGTTCCTGAATGCGCTCAGCGGGCTTGAGTTCGCCCCGAATGATGCGCTCGGCAAGGTGGTGAGCAATTTGCTCGGCGAGGCTGTCCGGAGCCTTGAACGTCATGTCTTTCCCAAATGCTGGTGATAACCAAGCGGCGCAGTGTATCCCAAGCAAGGCCTATGGCGCAGGGCCATACCGATGGAAACTGGCACGAATTAAGCAAAACTTTCAACATATCGTGTCAGTTCGTCGCACTGGCAGCCCGCTGATAGCCTGTGACCGATCTAAAAACGACACTTCCTGACCTAAGAGTCAGAAACAAATTGACCGAGAAGTCAGACCTGATAAATTCGGGCTTACAGACCGTGTGAAAACGTAGCGAGCGACGGCAAGACAAGGCAAAAACAGGCGAAAAACGGCCGGGGTCGCGTCCGACTCTAGTGTTCTAAATGAGCATTTTTCGCCTGTTTTTAACGCAGTATTGTGCGCGTAGCACCGAAGGTGCCCAGCCTGCAGTAGTTTTCACGCGGTCTGTCGTGTTCGATGACCAGAAAAACGCGTAGAGGACCTGCCGTGATCCAATTTCTCTTGAACAATGAGCTACGCACCGAACATAGCCTGGACCCCAATCTGACGGTTCTCAACTATCTGCGCGAACATCTGCACAAGTCGGGCACCAAAGAAGGCTGTGCCAGCGGTGACTGCGGCGCCTGCACGGTGGTGGTCGGTGAACTTGAAAGCGATTCACGGGGTGAAGACAGCCTGCGTTATCGCAGCCTCAATTCGTGCCTGACCTTTGTGGCTTCATTGCATGGCAAGCAGTTGATCAGCGTGGAAGACCTCAAGCATCAAGGCAAACTGCACAGCGTTCAACAGGCCATGGTCGATTGCCACGGCTCGCAATGCGGATTCTGCACTCCCGGTTTTGTCATGTCGTTATTCGCCCTGCAAAAGAACAGCGCACAGCCCGACAGTCACAAAACCCACGAAGCGCTGGCGGGTAACCTCTGCCGCTGCACCGGCTATCGGCCCATCCTCGATGCAGCCGAACAATCATGCAGCAAGCGTCAGCCGGACCAGTTCGACGAACGCAAAGCACAGACCATCGCTCGCCTGCGCAGTATTACGCCGACGCAAACCGGGGAACTGAATGACGGCGACAAGCGCTGTCTGGTACCGCAGACCGTCGCCGACCTGGCGCAATTGTATGAAGCCAACCCGCAGGCGCGGTTGCTGGCTGGCGGTACCGATCTGGCGCTTGAAGTCACCCAGTTCCATCGCCCGCTGCCGGTGATGATTTATGTCGGCAATGTCGCCGAGCTGAAGCGCATCGAGTATTTCGATGATCGACTGGAAATCGGCGCTGCGACACCACTGACCGATTGCTACGCTGCCTTGAGTGCCGAGTACCCGGACTTCGGCGAACTGCTGCAGCGGTTTGCCTCGTTACAGATCCGCAATCAGGGCACGCTGGGCGGCAATATCGGCAACGCCTCGCCGATTGGCGATTCCCCTCCTCTGCTGATCGCCCTGGGTGCGCAAATCGTACTGCGCAAAGGCGACACTCGCCGTACCCTGGCACTTGAGGACTACTTCATTGATTACCGGGTAACGGCGCGGCAGGAAAGCGAGTTCATCGAAACCATTGTCGTGCCAAAAGCCAAGGCGCAGCAGGCGTTCCGCGCTTATAAAGTGTCGAAGCGGCTGGATGACGATATTTCCGCGGTATGCGCGGCGTTCAATCTGCATGTCGAGAATGGCAGCATCGTTGATGCACGGGTTGCTTACGGGGGGATGGCGGCAATTCCCAAGCGCGCCGCCGCCTGCGAGCGGGCATTGATCGGTTCGCCATGGACATCTGCCACAGTGGAAGCTGCCTGCGGGGCACTGGCCGAAGATTTCACCCCCCTGTCGGACTTCCGCGCCAGCAAGGAATATCGCCTGCTCAGCGCGCAAAACCTGCTGCGCAAATGCTTCATCGAACTGCAAACGCCCACCGTCCAGACGCGGGTGACGGCTTATGTCTAATCATTCAGGCATCAAGTCACAGGCGGAAATGATCGCCCTGTTTCAGCAGGACCTGACCACCGGTGTTGGCCGCAGCGTCAAGCACGACAGCGCCGACAAACATGTATCCGGCGAAGCGGTGTATATCGATGACCGCCTGGAATTTCCCAATCAACTGCATGTGTATGCGCGCCTGTCAGACCGCGCTCATGCACGGATCATCAGCGTTGATACCGCCCCATGCTACGCCTTTGATGGCGTGCGGATTGTCATCACTCACGAAGACATCCCCGGCCTGAAAGACATCGGTCCGCTGCTGCCCGGCGATCCATTGCTGGCCATCGACAAAGTGGAGTTCGTCGGCCAGCCGGTGCTCGCCGTTGCTGCTCGCAGCCTCGATATCGCTCGTCAGGCGGCCATGGCCGCGGTGATTGAATACGAAGATCTGGAGCCGGTGCTGGATGTGGTCCAAGCGTTGCGCGACAAGCACTTCGTGCTCGACAGCCATACGCACAAGCGCGGTGATAGCGCCGCTGCGCTGGACGCTGCCCGGCATCGTCTTCAGGGCAATCTGCACATCGGTGGTCAGGAACACTTCTATCTGGAGACCCAGATATCCTCGGTGATGCCCACCGAAGATGGCGGCATGATCGTCTACTGCTCGACCCAGAACCCCACTGAGATACAGAAACTGGTCGCCGAAGTGCTGGACGTTTCGATGAACAAAATTGTCGTCGACATGCGTCGCATGGGCGGAGGTTTTGGCGGCAAGGAAACCCAGGCAGCGAGTCCTGCGTGCCTGTGTGCCGTAATCGCGCGCCTGACCGGGCAGCCCACCAAAATGCGCCTGCCCCGCGTCGAAGACATGCTGATGACCGGCAAGCGCCATCCGTTCTACATTGAGTACGACGTGGGTTTCGATGAAGATGGCCGTCTGCACGGCATTCAGCTGGATCTGGCGGGCAATTGTGGTTATTCGCCCGATCTGTCTGCGTCAATTGTCGACCGGGCGATGTTTCATGCCGACAACTCGTATTACCTGGGCGAAGCCACGATCAACGGCCATCGCTGCAAGACCAACACCGCATCCAATACCGCGTACCGAGGCTTCGGCGGCCCGCAAGGCATGGTCGCCATTGAAGAGGTCATGGATTCAATCGCCCGCTATCTGGGCAAGGATCCACTGGCGGTGCGCAAGGCCAATTACTATGGCAAGACCGACCGCAACGTCACTCATTACTACCAGACCGTGGAGCACAACCTGCTGGAAGAAATGACTGCCGAGCTGGAAGAAAGCAGTCAATACCACGAGCGGCGCGAGGCTATTCGGGCGTTCAACGCCAGCAGCCCGATTCTGAAAAAAGGCCTGGCGCTGACCCCGGTCAAGTTCGGCATTTCCTTTACCGCCAGTTTTCTCAATCAGGCCGGCGCGCTGATCCATATTTATACCGATGGCAGTATCCATCTGAACCACGGCGGCACAGAGATGGGTCAGGGCTTGAACGTCAAAGTCGCGCAAGTCGTGGCCGAAGTGTTTCAGGTCGATATCGATCGGATTCAGATCACTGCAACCAACACCGACAAAGTGCCCAACACTTCGCCGACTGCGGCTTCCAGCGGCACGGATTTGAATGGCAAGGCGGCGCAGAACGCGGCGGAAATACTCAAACAGCGTCTGGTGGAATTTGCTGCCAAACACTTCAAGGTTGAAGAAACGGACGTGGAGTTTCGCAACGGCCACATTCGCGCTGGCGAGCAGATGGTGTCATTCCAGTCCCTGGCGCAGTTGGCGTGGATGGGGCAGGTTTCGCTGTCCAGCACCGGTTATTACAAGACGCCGAAAATCTTCTATGACCGCAGTCAGGCGCGGGGCCGACCGTTTTACTACTTCGCCTTTGGCGCGGCTTGCAGCGAAGTGATCGTCGACACCCTGACCGGCGAATACAAGATGCTGCGCACGGATATCCTGCACGACGTCGGCGCATCGCTGAACCCGGCCATCGATATTGGCCAGGTCGAAGGTGGCTACATTCAGGGCATGGGCTGGCTGACCACTGAAGAACTGGTCTGGAATGACAAAGGCAAACTGATGACCAACGGCCCGGCGGGCTACAAGATCCCCGCGGTCGCAGATATGCCTTTGGATTTGCGCGTCAAGCTGGTGGAGAACCGCAAAAACCCGGAAGACACTGTGTTTCATTCCAAAGCCGTGGGAGAGCCGCCGTTCATGCTTGGCATCTCGGCCTGGTGTGCGATCAAGGATGCAGTGGCCAGTCTGGCCGACTATCGCCATCAACCAAAGATCGATGCGCCCGCGACGCCGGAACGGGTGTTGTGGGGGTGTGAGCAGATGCGTAAGACCGAGTCGCCAATATCGCGGGCAAGCACCGCTCCCACAGGGGACCGCGATCCAATGTGGGAGCGGCCGGGGTCGCGCTCGACCTTGCCCGCGATGGGAGCGGTGAAGATCGCAAGCCCGGAGATCAAAAAATGAACTGGATAAGCGCCCTCGCCGACCTGCAAACCCAGGGTGAAGCCTGCGTGCTGGTGACCATCATCGAAGAGCTGGGTTCGACGCCGCGCAATGCCGGTTCGAAGATGGTGGTCAGTGCCGAACGGATCTTCGACACCATTGGTGGCGGGCATCTGGAATACAAGGCCATGGAAATCGCCCGGGAAATGCTCGCATGCGGCAGCCAGAACACTCGACTGGAGCGCTTCAGCCTCGGCGCGAGCCTGGGCCAATGCTGTGGCGGCGTGAATGTGCTGCTGTTCGAGCCCATGGGCCAACCTCAGGCACACATCACCGTGTTCGGCGCCGGTCACGTGGGCCGAGCACTGGTTCCTTTATTGGCCAGTCTGCCCTGCCGGGTGCGCTGGATCGATTCCCGTGAGCAGGAATTTCCCGCGCAGATCCCCAGCGGCGTGCGCAAGATCGTCGCCGAAGACCCACTGGACGAAATCGATGAGTTGCCCAAAGGCAGTTATTGCATTGTCATGACCCATAACCATCAATTGGACCTGGAACTGACCGCAGCGATTCTCAAGCGCGGCGACTTTGCCTACTTCGGTGTGATCGGCTCGAAAACCAAACGAGTCAAATTCGAGCATCGGTTGCGTGATCGCGGTTTTGATCCGGCACTGTTGCAGCGCATGCGCTGTCCGATGGGGCTGAGCGAGGTCAAAGGCAAGTTGCCTGTCGAGATTGCGGTATCGATTGCCGCTGAAGTCATCGCTACCTACAACGTCAACTTCGGGCAGCACAGCGCCAGCGCCGAACCTGTTGCCAAACTGCTGCCGGTGTCACGGCGCAGTCAGGTGTAACAAACATGTTTCCTGTAGGAGCTCACGAGCACCGCGAGGCAGCGATAGCGTTCTGTCTGATACACCGCCATCGCGGCCTCGCGGTGCTCGTGCGCTCCTACAGAAAAATATTCCAATTTAGATCGCTGCGTTTTGTTTGACAGGACCTATATGAATCCAAGTAAAAAAGCCTACCGAGCCGCCATCCTGCACAGCATTGGCGACCCGGCTGAAGTCGGCATCGAAGCGTCATACGAGTACTTCGCTGACGGCCTGATGCTGGTTGAAGACGGCAAGATTGTCGCCCTTGGCCACGCAGCCGAACTGCTGCACACCCTCGACGCCGATGTCGACGTGAGCGAGTACAAGGACGCATTGATCACGCCGGGCTTTATCGATACCCACATTCATTTGCCCCAAACCGGCATGATCGGCTCGTATGGAGAGCGCCTGCTGGACTGGCTCAACACCTATACTTTCCCCTGCGAAAAGCAGTTTGCTGATCCGGTGCATGCAGCCGAGGTCGCGGACATTTTCCTCAAGGAATTGCTGCGCAACGGCACCACCACTGCGCTGGTGTTCGGCAGCGTACACAAGGAGTCAGTCGAGGCGTTCTTTCAAGCAGCAGAAAAGCTCAACCTGCGGATGATCGCCGGCAAGGTGATGATGGATCGCAATGCACCGGACTATCTCACCGATACGGCAGAATCGGGCTACGCCGACAGCAAGGCGCTGATCGAACGCTGGCACGGCAAGGGCCGCCTCCACTACGCAGTCACGCCACGTTTTGCGCCGACCAGCACCCCGGAGCAGCTCACACTGGCAGGGCAACTGCTGGCCGAATATCCCGACGTGTACATGCAGACTCACATCAGTGAGAACGTCGAGGAGGTGCAGTGGGTCAAGGCGCTGTTCCCGGAACGCAGCGGTTATCTGGACGTGTACGACCACTTCAAACTGCTGGGCGAACGCTCGATATTTGCCCACGGCGTACACCTCTGCGACACCGAATGCGCGCGGCTTGCCGAGACCGGTTCAGCCATCGCTTTCTGTCCGACGTCGAACCTGTTTCTGGGCAGCGGTCTGTTCAATCTGCCCATGGCTGAAAAGCACAAGGTTAACGTCGGCGTCGGTACTGACGTGGGCGGTGGCACCAGCTTCTCGATCCTGCAAACCCTTAATGAAGCCTACAAAGTCATGCAGATGCAGGGTGCGAAACTGAGCCCTTTCAAGTCGCTGTACCTGGCGACGTTGGGCGGCGCTCGGGCGTTGCGCCTCGATGACCGCATTGGCAGTTTGCAGGTAGGTAATGAAGCCGATTTTCTGGTGCTGGACTACCACGCCACGCCGCTGCTGTCGTACCGCCTGAAACAAGCCAAGGACATTGCCGAGACGTTGTTTGTGCTGATGACACTGGGGGATGACCGAACGGTGCTGGAGACGTATTCGGCTGGGGGCTTGGTGCACAACAGATAAGGCTGACCTGACGCAAACCCTTTTGGGTGGGTCTATGTTCACTCACAAGCAGACGTGGGACCGGCTTTAGCCGGGAAAGCTATCTGCCAGACGACATAGATGCAGCGGCTGTACCGACCTCTTCCCGGCTGAAGCCGGTCCCACGTCAGTGACTCCTGTGGGAGCTGGGCAAAGCCAAGCTCCCACAGACAGACGCAGCACTGTTCAACCTTTCTTACTACCCACCATCACATGCGAAAACACCGCGTGCAGATCACCCGAGGCACTGTCGTGGTCAAGGCTGAGTTTGCTGTCGATGTGATCCATGTGATGCATCATCAGCTCTACCGCACGCTTTGCATCACGCGCTTCGATGGCGTCGATCAACTGGCTGTGTTCGTCCCATGAACAGTGCGTGCGATTGCCGCTTTCATACTGGGCGATGATCAGCGAGGTCTGCGAGACCAGACTGCGCTGAAAGCTGATCAGCGGGGTGTTCTTTGCCGTCACCGCCAACTGCAGGTGAAACTCGCCAGACAAGCGAATGCCTGCACCGCGATCACCTCTGGCAAAGCTCTCTCGCTCGTCGCTGACCATCTGCCGCAAGGCCGCCAGTTGCTGGGCTGTCGCGTGCTCGACCGCCAATTCAGTGATGGCTTTCTCCACCAGCCGACGTGCGAAAAACACCTGACGGGCCTCTTCGATACTCGGGCTGGCGACCACTGCGCCACGATTGGGCCGCAGTAAAACGACCCCTTCGTGACCGAGACGCGAAAGCGCCCGACGAATGATGGTGCGGCTAACGCCGAAAATCTCACCCAACGCCTCCTCACTCAGCTTGGTACCAGGCGCAAGACGCTGTTCGAGAATAGCCTCGAAGATGTGCGCATAGACAACATCGTCCTGCGTACCACTGCGCACTGTTTTTTCAATGCGTGGCGGCTTCTTGAGGGGTTGCAACGGTTCGTTCATGCGCGCTCGTGGCAGTCGACGATAAAAGTCAGCGCATTGTACACAGCGCAAGTGTGATCAAACGAGGGAGACCTCATCAGGCAAGCGGATCACAAACACCTGCATGCCACTGCTCGCCTGACTGCCGATATTGGTGCCGCCCACCAACTTGATGATTTTGCCTTGCTGCCGGGCTTGCTCCAACAGTTGGGCAATAGGCTGACCAACGTAGCTGTCTATCAGAGGAATCACTAAACCATCGCCAAGCGAGGGATGCTGGAACGCTCCGGTGGGGGGCGTCACGATCGTTGAATCCTGGGCGCGACGAACATACAGCAGATAGATTTCATCTTGACCGACACGCCGGAAAGCGATGAAGTCACGCCCGCCGCTTCTCAATAAATTGTGAAGGATCTCGTAACCATTGCGCTCAAGCACATCGGCCATTAATCCCCTGAGCCCGCTGACGCCACCCCCGGGCCCCGATTCTGAAACCGACCGCATCAGCCATTGCGTCGTCACTGGATTGTCAGTTGCAAAATCCAGGCGCTCAAAGGTGTGCAGCGAACTCTCATAACTGATATTCCACCGCAACCGAACACCCGCTTCACTGTGCGGATATGCGTTGTTTAGCATCAGCAACGGATCGTTCAACCGGGCAAGAGGTGCCAACTCTCCGGCACGCCAGGCATTGAGCGTTGCTTTGATATTGATCAGGCGAGTAGCAGTCATGGTCGAGGTCGACATGTCGGCCATCTCGAACAGCTTCTGCGCCAGGATCGCATTCGATGTGCCAGTGAAACCAGCGCGCGCCTCAGCGATGTAAGTCTCGATTGTCCGGTTGAACAGCGGGCCCTCCACTTTCCAGAAGCCCGTAGACGGCTGGTATTGGGCCATCAGCGGTTGTTCGTAGGGATTGCGCCGAATGGTTTCGCTGAGTTCGGCAAAGTTGCGGCATGGCGCATGGTCGCCGGGGTTACGGATGAAGACGGTATTGGTCCGACGCTGCCCGCCGGGAGGCAGTATTTCGTAAAACTTTTGCCCGATGCGAATCACGTCGTAATTCTGGGTAAAGTCGAGCCTGTAAATCGGCGGATTGAAACTGACCTGATCCAGCGTGGTGAGATCAGCCAATGGTTTATCCCAGTTCTGCCATGCATCAGCGCTGGCCGCTGGCCGGGATGGCCCTGCCACCGGTTGCGAAGGACGACGGTCCGGCTCGACCTGCGGCGAGTCAGGCTCCTTGCGTTTTATTGGCGCAGGCGCTGTGTGGGGCGCTGGCGGGCGGCGATATTGCTCGGCCCAGTCAGGCAGCGACCGGGTCTTGCGGTAATGTTCGGCGAGCAGTAACTCCATGCGCTGCTGTTGATCGGCGGGAAACTCGAATTGATCAAGCAGTTCGCGAGCCTGCTTGCGCTTGAAGGCGCTGTTGCCATGGCCTTCAACCAACAGCACCTCGGCAATCATCGAACGTCCTCCACCCTTGAGGCCGACATCGCTGTGGTAAACCCATTCTCCCCCGACTTGTCGCACAGGCGCTTCGTAGCCATGCGTAGCGTTTTTCTTCAGACGCAATGTCTGCTCGCCCGGACGTCGGTAGACCCTGTAAGCCTTGCCCTGACGATAGATAAACAGTTCACCGTCTTTCAGCCAGGTACCAGAGTTGCGCCCCGTCTGAGGTATCGCGTCCAGCAGTGACAAGTTGGTCTCATAACCCGCGAAGTTCTTGATGACGTAGGAGCGACGGGACATCGAGGGTAGCGGTCGGGTCAGCCCTGCGGCCTGTCGGAGCCGGGTTGCCCGGCGCGCCACCAGCGCCACTGCCCCGACAGCGGCACCCACGGGGATCACCGAAAGCAGTACGTCCAGCACGCAGACCAAAGTACTTCCCGCCAGCAAGAGCCCTTCGTCGAGCCGGCCTTCATGAAGCGCCTTCGCTGACGCATGGCCGTCACTCCAGCCATCCTGCACGCTGAACAGCACGCCCAGCCCCGGTATGAATGAGACCACCCCTCGGAAGAACAGCAGGTACAGCGCATTTCGGCGCTGGTTGCCCTCCCCCTTGAGATCGTGATTACTGCGCGCTACCTGCCGAGATTGCTCGTAGAGCACATCCTCGCGTACATGCAGTTGCTGTTCGCTCATCAGCAGATCAAGCGCGGGCGAAACACCGATAAAGCCGTCAAAGCCTCGGCGCATTGCTTCATTGATGTAGCTCACCGCAGCAGCTTGCTCGTCGATGTTTTCAACACGGGAAGCCAGCCAGACAACCCGCGCAGGCAGACGCCGCAAGCTGCTGATCAGACGGTCGCGGGCATCCTGCACACTGTTGGCCTCGATCACGCATTCGCCATCGGGCACCTGTGGCAGATATATCAGCACCTTGCCACTGGCCCGGTGCTCGATGACGCTCAATCCATGCAATGTTCGGCTACTGCGCTCACCCGACACCGACTGGCCGGGTTTGAATATCAGTCGACTCATATGCACGCCGGCGCGGCCAAGCTCAGCGGTGGACCGCGCGCGCGCAGCTTGCGTCAGAAGGGTATAGCCGGCCTCACTCAGTTGCCTGCGCTGCCGGGCGCAAAAACCTCCGAGGATGATTTCGAGCTCATAAGCTTTGAGCATCAATTCAGCGTCGCTGGCCAACGCGGGAAATCGAAGACGAAACACCGAGCGCAGAAGGGTTCGGTATTGCCGGGCGATATCCAGTTGCGGAATCATCCGGAGCAGATAATCGCCATCTACACGTTGCAGGTCCGGTAACTGTGGCGACGGTGGATAGGAGACTCTCATCATCAGGGTCATACTCGCCCTGGTCTCCCCATTGCTGGCATCGAAATTCTTCCGGGCCAGCTCTGACAAGCTCGACAACACCCTGGCCTCACTGGCTTTCCAGGGTTTGTAATGGCGAGCACTGCCGAACTGCGGATCGATATCGACGTCTCTGTGAACGCTTTTCGGCAAGTCGATCACGAGTTGATCAGGGTCTATATCGAGACCCAGATCCAGCTTGATCCGAGCCTTCAGACACTGCGCAGTAAAGGTTTCAAATGACGGCAGTTTTGCCGCAAGATGCGCTTCCAATCGGACCGCGGCGGCATGAAACGCCACCAGCTTCTGCGCATATTCCCGGCGCACTTCAAGAGAAGCGCCGAGCAACCAGGCAGGCAGTTGCATCGCTAACTCGGCTGTTCGTTGCTGTTCGGCAATCAGGTCAATGGCACACTCACGGGTTTCATCCACTGCCACGCTGAGATTATGCGCCAGCTCGCGGTGGAGCCTGAGCAGGGTGTCCCGTTGAGTTGTGGCGTCATCGAACAGACGGGCCTGCGCATGAACGGCGAGCGTCGCCGCGGCAAAGGCCTTGAGCTGGGTTTGCACGCCATGCAGGATCGGCTGAATGGTGATCACCCGAGTGACAAGCTCGATCGGCGCAGTCATAGCCGACTGGCGTTCGGTTGAACTAACGTGCAACCAAAGACTGGTTTCACTGCCCGTTTGCAGAGTGAACACCAACTGTCGCTTCAAATCCCTTAGCGAGGCAAATTTCTGCAGGCCTGCGTCGCGGCCCGGCACATACAGCAAGGCGGGTTCGTCCAGCGCCGGAGTCTTCAAAGACTGTTCAGTGGTGACAATCATGGCGCCATTGAAAACCATCGGCATGTCCGGATCGCCGATTCCGACATCCAGATACAGCACGTCATCCTCAGGCTCGTCAGCCAGGCCCAGCGCAAAGTGCAGCCGCTGCAAATCAGACGAATTCAGCGAGCCTTCGCAGTGTTGCAACTGCGCCAGGGCCAGCAGTCCGCTCTGACGTTGCGCAACCAATTGCAGTGTGTGCGCCTCGAGGACCGAGCTGTCGAGAGGCTCGCCGCGATCATCAAGAAAATCAACAAGGGCGCTGGTCGTCTGGGCTGCCGCATGCAGTCGGCTACGCCAGCTTTGATAAGTGGTCAGCGCATCGAGCTGGTCGCAGGCTTCGCCGACATGGTTCAGGATCCGCTGCAGATGCTCGGCAATCCGGCTCTGATTCAGGCTGTCGGGAAAAGTCAGTGGCAAGCTGTTGAATACCACCAGGTCACACGTGCGGCCAATCCATGCGTCATCAGCTACGGGGGTAGAAGGGGTTTGTGATTCATTCACGGGATCAAGCTCCATCGATCAAAGTCAATGGAGCTTGATGAAGCGCGGGCCGAAAAAGTGACTACATAGTTATTGGCAGCGTGAATGCCGCAGATAGAAGAGCGATCAACTGCCGCGATAGGTTGAATAACTGTAAGGCGAGATCAGCAGCGGCACGTGATAGTGCTCCTGACCCGCATCAATTCCGAAACGCAACACCACCACGTCGAGAAAAGCAGGCTCTGGTAACGCCACACCGCGGGCGCGGTAGTAATCACCGGCATGAAATTGCAGTTGATAGACCCCTGAGCGGTAGTCCTCACCGTGTAGCAAGGGCGCATCGCAGCGGCCATCGTGGTTGGTCTGTGCAGAGGCGACCAGCACCTGGCTTGCGCCCTCGATCCGATACAGTTCGATCTTGATGGAGCTGCCGGGACAACCGTGGGCAGCGTCCAGCACATGCGTCGTCAATTTACCCATTTGGAATCTGCCCCATGCTGAAATCTGAAAGCCACACGCCGCACCATTTGGGTGCTGGCGAGCATTGAAGAACGCAGAATTAAGACACCTTAACGAAAACCTGTACACAATTAAAAAGACTTCTCAAACCCCACCCTGAGCCCTCGTCCGCTGAAGCCCCGATCAATCGGGAAGCGCGGAATTAATTAGAGTTTTTCGCAATTACCTGACTACTTAGGCAAGTTTCTTGCAAATGTTTTACAAGCAGTCTGGATAAAAAACGAGGTGACAAAGTGAAAGCCGCTTTGTATACAATCCAGCCATCGCACCGTCCCACAATCCATAAGGAAGACTGCAGTGAGCGCTGACTACCCTCGCGACCTGATCGGTTACGGCAGCAACCCGCCCCATCCCCGCTGGCCGGGTAATGCGCGTATTGCACTGTCCTTCGTGCTTAATTACGAGGAAGGCGGCGAGCGCAATATCCTGCACGGCGATAAGGAGTCCGAAGCGTTCCTGTCCGAGATGGTCTCTGCTCAACCGCTGCAGGGCGAGCGTAACATGAGCATGGAGTCGCTTTATGAATACGGCAGCCGCGCTGGCGTGTGGCGCATCCTCAAGCTGTTCAAGCAATTCGATATCCCGCTGACGATCTTTGCCGTGGCCATGGCAGCCCAGCGTCATCCGGATGTGATCCGCGCCATGGTTGCAGACGGTCACGAGATTTGCAGCCACGGTTATCGCTGGATCGACTATCAGTACATGGATGAAGCCAAGGAACGCGAGCACATGCTCAAGGCGATCCGCATCCTCACCGAAATCACCGGCGAACGTCCACTGGGCTGGTACACCGGACGCACCGGGCCCAATACCCGGCGCCTGGTGATGGAGGAAGGCGGCTTTCTCTACGACTGCGACACCTATGACGACGACCTGCCCTACTGGGAGCCCAACAACCCGACCGGCAAGGCTCATCTGGTGATTCCCTACACGCTGGACACCAACGACATGCGCTTCACTCAGGTGCAGGGTTTCAACAACGGCGATCAGTTTTTCCAGTACCTCAAAGACGCTTTCGACGTGCTGTATGCCGAAGGTGCAGACGCGCCCAAAATGCTTTCCATCGGTTTGCATTGCCGCCTGATCGGTCGCCCGGCACGTCTGGCGTCACTCAAGCGTTTTATCGAATACGCCAAAAGCCACGAGCAGGTCTGGTTCACCCGTCGGGTCGACATCGCCCGCCACTGGCACGCAGAACATCCATACCAGCCGGAGACTGCGCTGTGAGTCATTTCACGTCCCTGAAGCCGTCGACGCTGAGCCGCGATGAGTTCGTTGCCGCCTTTGCTGATATCTACGAACATTCGCCATGGGTCGCAGCCGCGGCTTACGACCAGGGCTCGATCGACGAGCTGGACGATATCGAGACACTGCATTCGCGAATGAGCAAGATCCTGCTGGGCGCCGATCATGAGCAGCAGCTCGCGCTGATCAACGCGCACCCGGATCTCGCCGGTAAAGCGGCGGTGCAAGGGCAACTGACCGAAGCCAGCACCAGCGAACAGGCCGGGGCCGGTATTCACCAGTGCACGCCTCAAGAGTTTCAACGCTTTACCGAACTCAACGACGCTTACAAAGCCCGATTCGCCTTCCCGTTCATCATGGCAGTCAAAGGCAGTAACCGGCACCAGATCCTCGCAGCCTTTGAGACCCGCATCGATAATACGGTGGACGCCGAATTCGCCTGCGCCCTGGCCGAGATCAACAAGATTGCCCTGTTTCGTTTGCAAGCCCTCTAACCGCCCTACCCAGGCCACTGATCAAAAGGCAGACCTAAAAGAATGAAAGCTTACGCCGCACCCTTCGAGAAGTTCGTCAACCTGGCCGACGCGCGCCTGGGCACCAAAATCCTTTCCGTCACTGACGACTGGTTCGCCGACGCCAACCGCCTGTTCCAGCCCACTCCCGCGGTGTGGAAAGAAGGTGTGTTCGACGACAACGGCAAGTGGATGGACGGCTGGGAGTCGCGTCGCAAGCGTTTCGAGGGGTACGACAGCGCGGTGATCCGCCTGGGTGTGGCGGGCACGATCAAGGGCGTGGACATCGATACGTCCTACTTCACCGGTAACTATCCGCCATCGGCCTCGCTGGAAGCGTGCTTCCTGGCCAGCGGCGAGCCGGACGAGAACACCCAATGGACGGAAATCCTGTCGGCCGTGGAGCTGAACGGCGACAGCCATCACTACCATGAAATCAGCGCAGATCAGGCGTTCAGCCATTTGCGCTTCAATATCTATCCCGATGGCGGGGTTGCCCGTCTGCGTGTGTATGGCGTGCCGTTCCGCGACTGGTCTGCAGTGGGCGAAACCGAACAGATCGATCTGGCCTCGGCACTCAACGGTGGTCGCGCTCTGGCATGTTCCGATGAACATTACGGCAGCATGAGCAACATCCTCAACCCGGGCCGTGGCGTGAACATGGGCGACGGCTGGGAAACGGCACGTCGGCGCACTCCTGGCAATGACTGGGTGATCATCGCGTTGGGCCATGCAGGCGAAGTGGAAAAAGTCGTGGTCGATACCCTGCACTTCAAAGGTAACTACCCGGACAGTTGCTCGATCCAGGGGGCGTTCGTCAAAGGCGGCACTGACAGCCAGATCGAAACCCAGAGCCTGTTCTGGCGCGAACTGCTGCCAAGCCAGAAATTGAGCATGCACGCCGAACACGAGTTCGCCGAGCAGATCAAGGCACTGGGCCCGATCACCCATATCCGGTTGAATGTATTTCCGGATGGTGGCGTGAGTCGTCTTCGGGTGTTGGGTAAAGTTGTAAGGTAAGCATCGTGATCCCCTTGTGGGAGCGGTGCTTGCCCGCGATAGGAACACCGCGGTCTATCCTGAACCGCGTCCAGCCTTATCGCGGGCAAGCACCGCTCCCACAAGGGTCCAAAGAATTCGAAAACAGAAGACCCAGCATGCGCACACTGACCATCGAGCCGTTGACCAAAGAAGCTTTTGCCCCGTTCGGAGATGTCATCGAAACCGACGGCAGCGATCACTTCATGATCAACAACGGTTCGACCCAGCGCTTTCATCGTCTGGCCGAGGTACAAACCACGGCGCCGGACGACAAAGCGATCATCAGTATCTTCCGTGCCGAGGCGCTGCAGATGCCGTTGATCATCAGCATGCTGGAGCGCCATCCGCGGGGCAGTCAGGCGTTTGTGCCACTGCTCGGCAACCCTTTTCTGATCGTGGTCGCGCCCATTGGCGATGAACCTGATTCAGAGCTGACCCGTGCCTTCGTGACCAACGGCAGGCAGGGTGTTAATTACCATCGCGGCGTCTGGCACCACCCGGTGCTGACGATCGAAAAGCGGGATGACTTCCTGGTGGTTGATCGCAGTGGAGCTGGCAATAACTGCGATGAGCATTTTTTCGCTGAGAGCCAGAAGCTGGTTCTCGACCCCCACCCGTAGAAGCTTGAACGTCCGAGAAGTGACGACAGGTAGAAGGTAACCCCCGTGGAAGCACATTTGATGGAATGGCTGAATCTCAGCGTGCGCTGGATTCACATGATTGTCGGCATCGCCTGGATTGGCGCATCGTTCTACTTTGTCTGGCTGGAAAACAACCTGAACCGGGTCAACCCGCGCGATGGCTTGTCCGGGGATTTATGGGCCATTCACGGTGGCGGTATCTACCACCTGGAAAAATACAAACTCGCCCCACCGACCATGCCTGAGAACCTGCACTGGTTCAAATGGGAAGCGTATTTCACCTGGCTGTCAGGCGTGGCCATGCTGTGCTTGGTGTTCTACGCCAATCCGACCTTGTACCTGCTCGCACCAGGCAGCAGCCTGTCCGGCCCGGAAGGAGTGGCACTCGGGCTTGGCTCGCTGTTTGTCGGCTGGTTCGTTTACAGCTTTCTCTGCGATTCGACGTTGGGCAAACGCCCTGGCCTGCTCGGCCTGATCCTGTTCGTACTGGTTATCGCGGCGGCATATGGCTTCAGCAAAGTGTTCAGCGGCCGCGGGGCTTATCTGCATGTTGGCGCCATCATCGGCACGATCATGGTCGGCAATGTATTCCGCATCATCATGCCTGCCCAGCGTGCGTTGGTAGCAGCCATCGCCGAGAACCGCACACCGGATCCATCGCTGCCCGCCAAAGGCTTGCTGCGTTCGCGCCACAACAACTACTTCACCTTGCCGGTGCTGTTCATCATGATCAGCAACCATTTCCCGAGCACTTACGGCAGCTCATATAACTGGCTGATCCTGGCCGGGATCGGCGTATTGGCGGTGCTGGTCCGTCACTACTTCAATACGCGGCACAACAGTCACAAGTTCGCCTGGACCCTGCCCGTCGCCGCACTGGGCATGATCTGCCTGGCTTACGTCACCGGCCCTGCGCCACTGCCGAAACCGGCGCAAGCAGCGAAGATCGAATATCAGCCATTACCGGGCACCGCCGTCGGCGGCTATCGCCATGACGAAGTACGCCCCGCTCCGCCTCCGGAACCTGTTGCAGAGGCTGCAGCTGCCAGCCCAGGTGTGGACTTCGGGAAAGTGCAGAGCGTGATCCATGAACGCTGCGCCGTCTGCCATTCCGCCAGGCCCACCAGCCAGCTGTTCAGCGCTGCGCCCGCCGGCGTGATGTTCGACACCGCGGAACAGATAAAGCAAATGGCCCCGCGCATTCAGGCCCAGGCCGTGACCTCGCAGATCATGCCACTGGGCAACATCACCCAGATGACTCAGCAGGAGCGGGAGTTGATTGGGGCGTGGGTTACAACAGGTGCGCAGACCCGCTGATCGCTGGCCGAACACCTGACTGTAGGAGCTGCCGAAGGCTGCGATGGCGTTCGCTCTGATACACCGCCATCGCAGCCTTCGGCAGCTCCTACAGTCAGGTATATGAAACATCAATTCACGCCCCACAATTGTTCGCGCTGCCCCGTCCCAGAGCACTTGCACGAAACGCCCGCAGCCAATATCCTCCGCCGCCGCGTTAAAACCCGCCGTGTTGCAATGCTGACTGAACAGACAACTAACTGACCAGCCGGTCAACTGTCACGTTTTCTGAAGAAAAGCCTCGATCGACTGTTAAAGATGCAGCCGATAGCACTTTCGTGCGCTTTTCAATCAGCATTGGCTCAGCTCTTGCTATGTAGTCAAAGCTGACCAAACAGACATGTTTTAACCGCGGAAAAGTGCCTAAAAAGAGCACCCAAAAAAAGACCATATCGATCCATCAGGGGAGCATTGAATGAACCGTATTATTTCCAGCGCGATAGTTGCCGGCAGTCTTCTGGCGTCCGGACAAAGCATGGCCGACGGCCTGCTGCAATGGCAGAGCAACAGCCTGACTTACCTCAACGGTCGCGACTTTACAGTCAATCCGTCAAACCAGCAGACGTTCACTTTTGAACACGCTGACGGCTGGAAATACGGCGATAACTTCCTGTTCATCGACAAGATCTTCTATAACGGCAAAGGAGACGCCACCAACGGTGATAACACCTATTACGGTGAAATCTCCCCGCGCCTGTCCATGGGCAAGATCTTTGGTCAGAAATTCGAATTCGGCCCGATCTCCGATGTATTGCTGGCGGCCACTTACGAGTTTGGCGAAGGCGATAACGAGTCGTACCTGATTGGTCCGGGCTTTGACTTGAACATCCCGGGTTTCGATTACTTCCAGCTGAACTTCTACAAGCGCTACACCGACGGTCATCGTGCGGGTTACGGCGCCTGGCAGGTCACGCCGGTCTGGTCTTACACGATCCCGGTGGGCAAATCCGACATCCTGATCGACGGCTTCATTGACTGGGTCGTGGACAACAAGTCCGACCGCAATGGCGAATACAAATCCAACGTGCACTTCAACCCGCAAATCAAATACGACCTGGGCAAAGCCATCAACCTGCCGGACCGTCAGCTGTATGTCGGTATCGAGTACGATTACTGGTCAGACAAATACGGCATCGAAGACACCAAGTTCTTTGATACCAACCAGAACACCGCAAGTTTGCTGGTGAAAGTGTTCTTCTGATTCGAATACGAAATCTGTAGTAGCGCCCCCGTCGTCCAGACGCCGTGCGGCAAACATGGATCCTGTAGGAGTGAGCTTGCTCGTGATAAATGATAACGCGGTATGTCTTCTGGCTGCGTCTCATGCATCGCGGGCAAGCCTCGCTCCCACAGGAAGCTCGTGAGCCCAGAGTTTTACGTATCTACTCCCACGGCAACGGCTTGCCCGCCCGCACTTTCGAGTTGATCGCACGCAGCAACTCCAATGGATCACTCTCGGTCTGCGCGTGACTCTGTTCATCGACCCAGGCCGACACCTGCTTGCGATCCAGAGTAGGCCGCAAATGCAGGATCTCGACCAACTGCCGCTCACATTGCTGGGCATACGCAACAACACTGGAAAACAGTGGGCTATTCATTCAAGTCGACCAGCCATCAGGCCCTGATTAGTTTCCAGACTTTCCCCGCTACCGTGACCAGCAGCAGGACCAATGCCCCGGCGATGATACCGGCGACCGCGTCCAGCAGAGTAGGCACAACCATCGAAAAACCACCGACCGTTTGCGCCGCTTGTTCGGTTACGCCTTCTATCCAGTGATGAGCGACCGGCACACCGTGGGTGAGGATACCGCCACCCACCATAAACATCGCAGCAGTACCGACGATGGAAAGGATTTTCATCAATACCGGTGCCAGCCACAACAACCCTGAACCTATACCTTGAACGGCCGATTTGGCGCTTTTCTTCAGATAGAGGCCTAGATCGTCCAGTTTCACGATGCCTGCTACCAGACCGTAAACACCGGCAGTGATCAGCACCGCAACGATCACCAACACACCGACCTGATCCAGGAACGGCCGGGTGGACACGACGCCAAGCGCCAGCACGATGATTTCTGCCGAGAGGATGAAGTCTGTACGAATGGCACCTTTGATCCGGTCTTTTTCGAACGCGACCATATCGACATTCTTGCCCGTTGCGGCCTCTCGTCGCTCCTGACGCTGTTGCTCGGTTTCAGGATGCAGCCATTTGTGGGCAATTTTTTCAAAGCCCTCGAAACACAGGTAAGCACCGCCGATCATCAACAGAGGCAGAATCGCCCAGGGTGCAAACGCACTGATCAGCAAGGCGGCGGGCACCAGAATTGCCTTGTTGATAAAAGAACCCTTGGCCACCGCCCACACAACGGGCAATTCACGGTCGGCGGACACCCCGGTAACCTGCTGGGCATTCAGCGCCAGATCGTCGCCCAGCACGCCCGCGGTTTTCTTTGCGGCCAGAGAGACATCATCCAACAGCATCGCGATGTCATCCAAAAGGGTAAGCAAGCTTCCAGCAGCCACAATCAATATCCTTGAATACGTCATTGAAGTTCGATTGCGCAGCACAATTGATGCCACGCGGGCGCCATTGAAGCACAGCGCAGCCTGTGTCGCTGCCCGATGTTGAGACGTTCTCGAGGCGGGTGCTACCATGCGCGACCGCCGACCGGGCAAGGAAACCTCTGGTTTATGAGCAGTATTCGCGAGCGCAACAAAGAGCTGATCCTGCGTGCCGCCAGTGAAGAGTTCGCCGACAAAGGCTTTGCGGCCAGCAAAACCAGCGATATCGCTGCCAAGGCTGGCGTGCCCAAGCCCAACGTCTACTACTACTTCAAGTCCAAGGAAAACCTTTACCGCGAAGTGCTCGAAAGCATTATCGAGCCGATCCTGCGGGCCTCCACGCCATTCAATCGCGAGGGCGTGCCCGCCGAGGTGCTCAGCGCCTACATTCGTTCGAAGATTGTGATTTCCCGCGACCTGCCGTTTGCCTCGAAGGTGTTTGCCAGCGAAATCATGCACGGTGCGCCGCACCTCTCACCCGAGCAGGTGGAACAGCTCAACGGGCAAGCCAAGCACAACATCGATTGTATTCAGGGCTGGATCGACAAGGGCCTCATCGCGCCCATCGACCCGCATCACTTGATGTTCACGATCTGGGCTGCGACCCAGACCTATGCCGACTTCGACTGGCAGATATCGACAGTCACCGGCAAGGCGAAGCTGGAAGACAGTGATTACGAAGCGGCAACCCAGACAATCATCCGGCTGGTGCTGAAAGGCTGCGCCCCGGATGTTGAACCAAAGAACGCATGAATGGGGATTTGGAATGATGGGTAGGCGCAATGACGTGGGACCGGCTTTAGCCGGGAAGGCGATATTTCTGAAGATGAAGATTCAGCGTCTGTCCCGCCCTCTTCCCCGCTAAGCCGGTCCCACGTCATTCGCACAGAGTCTGTGGATTCAACAGCCTCAAAGGCTCACTTTCCCGCAAACAACAAAAAACCCGCCGAAGCGGGTTTTTTGCATGACCATTCCGACATCCTGTCAGTAGCCGTCCTGGCAATGGTCGATCATCCCTGATCCCGAAGCGCTTCCTTCGCTTCGGTGATGGATCCAATCTACCGCTCAAATGCGGCAGCTCATAGAGCGAAATTCCCTTACTCATGTAAGCCTTTCGCTATACCGCACGATATTTTGAGAAATCTCCTACCGCTCACTCAGGTTTATCCTTTCAGCGCCGACATCCACTTTAGTAGCGATGGGCTAGACGACGGGTATCAAAAGGCTATTATCGAGACGGGACTGGCTTCAGTGTGAATCCCACGGCGCACAGCGCTCTACACAATAAAAAATAAGACGGAGCAACCGGTCATGACAATGCGCAGCTTATCCATCAGCCGGAGACTCTGGCTGATCCTCGTCGTCTCCGTATTGATGCTGTTTATCCTGACAGCCGCCATGCTCAAACAAGTGCATACGGACCTTTACGCCGCCAAAGCGGAAAAGACCATGCATGTGGTGCAGAGCGCCAGTGGCATTTTGGAGTACTACCAAGGCCTGGAAGCTGCCGGAACGCTGACCCGTGACGCCGCGCAGAAACAGGCACTCGATGCCATTCGCGGCATGCGCTACAACAAGGACGATTACTTCTGGATCAATGACATGCGTCCAGTGATGATCATGCACCCCATGAACGCCAAGCTGGTCGGTCAGGATTTGTCCGCCATCAAGGACCCGGACGGTTTCGCGGTCTTCAATGAAATGGTTGCCGTCGCCAAAGAGAAAGGCGCAGGCATGGTTCAGTACCGCTGGCCCAAGCCGGGAGCCAGTGAACCTGTCCGGAAAATCTCCTACGTGAAACTGTTTACGCCCTGGGGCTGGATTCTGGGCTCGGGTGTGTATGTTGATGACGTGAAGGCAGAATTTCAGCAACAGACCATCAAAGCCGCATTGTTCAGCCTGGCGATCATTGCAGTCATGGCGCTGCTGGTTATCCTGATTGCGCGCAGCATCGTCCGCCCTCTTCGTGATTCCGTGCAGGCCATGGCTGACATCGCCAGTGGCGAAAGTGATCTGACCCGCTCTCTGAAAACTGAAGGCAACGACGAAATCACGCAACTGGCCAAGCATTTCAACGCCTTTACCGCCAAGCTGCGTGGTGTCGTCTTGCAGCTTCAGGCATCAGCGAATGGTCTGGAAAAAGCCTCCTCGGATTTGGGCACCAATGCCGAACAGGCCCAGGCCCGCAGCCAGCAACAGTCGCAGCAAATGGAACTGGTGGCGACTGCCGTCAACGAAGTGACCTATGGCGTACAAGACGTAGCCAAGAACGCCGAGCACGCCGCCAACGAAATGCGCGACGCCGAATCTCAGGCGCATCAGGGTCAGGTCAACATCGACAGCAGCCTGCGTCAGATTGATCACCTGTCCGGCACCATTAATCAGGCGGTAGAAGTGATTCGCACGCTGTCTTCGGAAAGCACGCAAATCGGCGGTGTGCTTGAGGTCATCAGCTCGATTGCCGAGCAGACCAACCTGCTGGCCCTGAACGCAGCCATCGAAGCCGCTCGCGCCGGGGAACAGGGTCGCGGCTTTGCGGTGGTAGCCGATGAGGTTCGCTTGCTAGCCCAGCGTACGCAGAAGTCGACGGCCGAGATTCAGAGCATGATCGAACGCTTGCAGAAGCACTCTGACGCCGCGGTGAAAGTCATCGCCGACAGCAGTCGTTCATCGCAACTGACCATCGAGCAGGCCAATCAGGCCGGGCAAAGCCTGACCTCGATCAGCCAGGCACTGCGCAACCTCAACAGCCTGAACGCATCAATTGCCAGCGCAACATTGCAGCAATCCCATGTGGTGGAGGACATCAACCAGAACGTCACCCAGGCGGCGCAGCTGTCCCAGAGCACTGCCATCGCAGCTGAACAGTCCACGGAAGCAAGCGTGCACTTGCGAGAAATGAGCGACCAGTTGAATGGCCTGTTGAGGCAGTTCAGGGTTTAGTAACGGGCTTATAAACCTGTGGAAGATTCTTTTTCTGCGCGCAAGGGTGCTGCGCCGTCGTGGGACCGGCTTTAGCCGGGAAGAGGTCAGTACCGTCACTGAAAATGTGTCGTCTGATAAGCAGCTTTCCCGGCTAAAGCCGGTCCCACGTCATCAGCTTGCGGACAAGTAAAGGATCCCACAGTTCCTGCGCTTCCAATACAACAGTGCAAACCAGCCCCTGAAATTTGCGTAGACTGCTGCGATCCTGAATTCGGAATCCACCATGGACAGCACCATCAGTCGCCGCGAACAGTTACGCATAGTCATTTTCCAGAACGATACGCCTGCCGGACGACGCTTCGACAAAACGTTACTCGTGGTTATCCTTTTCAGCCTGATTGTGGTGGTTCTCGACAGCATTCCTGCCGTCCACGCCAACTACGGGGATTGGTTGGCGTATGCCGAATGGGGCTTCACCGCCATATTCATCGTCGAATACCTCCTGCGCCTCTACTGCTCTCCGCAACCTCTGAAATACGCCTTCAGCTTTTACGGGCTGGTGGACTTACTGGCCATCGTGCCCGGCATCCTTGCGCTTTATTACAGCGATGCGCAGTACCTGCTGATTGTGCGGGTCATCCGCATGTTGCGGATTTTCCGGGTGCTCAAACTCAGTCCATACCTGAAGCAGGCCAATTACCTGCTTTCGGCGCTACGCGGCAGCAAGCAGAAGATCATCGTGTTTCTGCTCACTGTGTCTACGCTGGTGGTGGTGTTCGGCACACTCATGTACGTGATCGAGGGTCCCGAGCATGGTTTCACCAGCATTCCGAAAGGCATCTATTGGGCGATCGTCACCCTGACTACCGTGGGCTATGGCGATATCGTGCCCAGAACTGCAGTCGGCCAAATGCTCTCGGCACTGGTGATGATTACCGGTTATTCGATTATCGCCGTACCGACCGGAATCTTCACCGCGGAGCTCGCCACCGCCATGCGTGGCGAACAGCTGAAGCATGATTGTCCGGTGTGCTCGAAGAACACTCATGAACACGGTGCGGCTTTCTGCTCACGCTGCGGCAATGCGCTTTTTCCACGGGTGGAAAATAAAGCATAAGCAAATGCCTTTTAAATCTTTAAACGCCTAATGCGCCCCGGCTATAGTCGCGCGCATCAAGCCATCAATGTCTGTACATCCAAAAAGGAATTGCGCAGTGAACAAACTTTTCGCCGCTTCGTTACTCGCCGCAGGACTGGCTTTGGGCAGCGCGGCCCAAGCCGCCCCGACTCTGCTCAACGTGTCGTATGACGTCATGCGTGATTTCTACAAGGACTACAACGCCGCATTTCAGAAGCACTGGCAAGCCGAGCACAAAGAAAACATCGCGGTGCAGATGTCTTTCGGCGGGTCCAGCAAACAGGCCCGCTCGGTCATCGACGGCCTGCCTGCTGACGTTATCACCATGAATATGGCCACCGACATCAACGCATTGGCTGACAACGGCAAGCTGGTTCCTGATAACTGGGTGACGCGCCTTCCAAACAACAGCGCGCCATTCACTTCGGCCACGGTTTTTATCGTCCGCAAGGGCAACCCAAAAGCATTGAAAGACTGGCCTGACCTGATCAAGGACGGTGTTGAAGTCATCGTGCCTAACCCGAAAACTTCGGGTAACGGCCGCTACACCTACCTCTCGGCCTGGGGCTATACCCTGAAAAACGGCGGTGATGAAGCCGCTGCCAAGCAGTTCGTCGGTAACCTCTTCAAACACGTACCCGTGCTAGACACCGGCGGCCGTGGCGCAACCACCACGTTCATGACCAACCAGATCGGCGACGTGCTGATCACCTTTGAAAACGAAGCAGAAATGATCGCCCGTGAATTCGGTCGTGATCAGTTCGAAGTGGTTTACCCGAGCGTATCGGCAGAAGCAGAGCCGCCAGTGAGCGTGGTGGATAAAGTCGTCGACAAGAAAAACAGTCGCGCCGCCGCCGAGGAATACCTGAAATACCTGTGGTCCCCTGAAGGTCAGGAAATCGCTGCTAACAACTACCTTCGTCCACGCGATCCGGCGATCCTGGCCAAATACACCGACCGCTTCCCGAAAGTTGATTTCCTCTCGGTAGAGAAAACCTTTGGCGACTGGCGCACCGTGCAGAAAACCCACTTTGCTGATGGTGGGGTGTTTGATCAGATTTATACCGGCAAGTGATTGGGCTGGTCTGAAATGAAAAACGGCGACCTTCGGGTCGCCGTTTCGTTTTTGCTGCTAGCAGGACAGCGTTATCCATACGCCATGCGTTCGCTCAGGGTCCAGATCAACACAAATACCGCCTGCGTATCACACCACTAAAGAGAATGAATTCGTCCGGCTAACTCGCCTCGGGCAATTGTTCCAGCCTGATCAACGAATGATCAATTACCGTCTTGGCCATATCGATAAGATGTACCACCGACAATGCAAGATGGCGGTCCGAACCAGTCAGTCTGTCACCGCTTTCGTACGCTGTTGCGGCTGCACATTGCAGCAAATTGGAAGCATGACCAAGGGCCTCTTCCAGATCTGAATGAGGCATGGGTAAGAGATGTGGCATTTTTTGAGAACTCCAACGTCAAGGGAAGCTGCCGACATCGCTACTAAACGATAGGGTGGCAGCTGTGCGCAGGTTAGTAGACCGGGACGTTGGACCGGCGCACCCGAAGGTGCCCTGAGCACAGCCGCCATAAAGCTCAAGCGTCTGAAAACGCCTGAATTCAGGAGGATTGTGCTTCCACGTCGCGGGCTACTAAACCCGGTCACCGACTTTTCGGTGACCGACGAACCTTAGTGGCCTGAACGGGGAGACACAAGTGGTCGGGATTGTCTCGGAAACTTCACTCAAGAGAAAGAGAGAAGTCCTGCCGTGTTATATGGCCAGAGCCTACAAAACGCTTTTTAGAAATTTCATACATGCAGTCGCGGGGCAAAAGGCTAGTCGTTGATGATTGCCTACAGTACGCGGTTCGATCACAGCGAGATGGGAGATTCTATGTTTGCCTGCAAGCGTGCTCTTGATCTTGTAGGACCGGCTTTAGCCGGGAGAGCGGTATGTCGCCAAAGAAAATTTAGCGCCCCCCCCCCGACTTCCTCCCGGCTAAAGCCGGTCCTACAGGACTGCGTAGGTCCTGTGGGAGCGAGGCTTGCCCGCGATATGGCTGAATGCAATTCTCGGTTAGATCGAGGTGCCTTTATCGCGGGTAAGCACCGCTTCCACATAAAAATCGCACCTATTGAGTGATTTATGCTTTGTTTGATAAAAGCGTCTGTCCGCGATTCAATCTGTCAGTGAATTAATATCCCGCCTGTACTGACGCAATCGCGGGCAAGCGCGCTCCTACAGGTGAAAAAGAATTCCAATCAGGTAGTTACAGTTTCCTAGAGGGGAACTGGATCCACTTCAATTCCCGAACTGCTTACCCAACCCCGCCGGCACACCGCTGGAATCCGTCTCCTGCCATGGCCCGTTACGGCCAGTGGACCAGGTCCAGCCGTTGTTCCAGCGGTAGTAGGTGCGCTGGCGGTAGAAGGTGTCTGTCTCGTCGTCCAGAACGTGCACACCCAGGCGCGCATCCCAGTGGCTGTTGCCACCCGGTGGCGGGGCGAAGTTGCTGGAGGTCTTCGGGCCTGCTGCCGGAGCTTTCGGGGCAGGCGTGGGTGCTGGTGTGCTCGGCGTGCCGGGTTGGGATTTACCAGGTAGCGTCGGGATCGGTTCCTGACTGCGCGGTCCGGTGGGCTGGACCGCACAGGCGCTCAAGCCCATAACCAGACCCAATAACGTAATACGTGCGGCTGCGCGGTACATAAGCGTGCTCTCTACTGATCAGGGCTGTCGATGGTCAGTGCCTGCAAGGCCTTGGTATTGCTTGCCAGCGGCTTGCTGCGGCCGATCCACTCGCCGGTGGTCGGCTGACCTGCACGGGATATCCGCGCCACGAGTTGGACTTCCGGAAAGTTCGACAGTTTCAGTTGCGGCATCATCGCGTCGGCATCGCCCAGTTCGACTTCAATGGGCAAGTCCGCCACCGTCACCCGTTTGACCGCCAATGGCGCCGGAGGGCCGCCTACCGCGCGGGCGAAGATGAATACGCTGTCACCCGGCGCTACCTTGGCTTTCAGGTCAGCGGCCAGAGTGACACGCACTTTGATAGATGCAGCTTTAGCAACGGCGGCGGCAGGCTGTTCGACCTTGCCACCGCTTTCAGCGAGCTTTTCAGTGGCACGGGCAATACCACCTTCCAGTGCTTGCCGGGATGGATCCTGCGCAGGCAGCACAGCCAACAGGCGCTTCCAGTAATCAACAGCCTGTTGATAATGCTGGCTTTCAAAAGCAGCAATCCCTAACAAGCCAAGACTGGTGACTTCCTTGGGGTCGCCCTGCAACGCTTCATTGGTCAAGGCTTGCACCTGAGGGCTGAATTTCTTGTCACTGGCGAAGTACAACGCTTGCGCCCACTGACCGAGCACTTCGGGCTGACGACCTGCCAGTGCCACCGCTCGTTCGAACATGGCGGCGGCATCAGCCGGGCGATCCTGAGCCATGTAGGTACGAGCCAGGAAGTACACACCCTCTGCCGAATCCGGTTGGGCTTTGACGGCACGCTCCAGGCGATTGGTCATCTCGGCAATAGAGCCTGGAGGCTGGGTAAATTCGCGGGTCAGTTCGACTTTGTCGCTGGCGCCAAAATGCATATAGAGAGCGATGCCCATCAAAGGCACCAGAAACGCGGCCAGCAATGGCAAAGTCTTGCCAAGACGCGAGGTACGCAATGGTTCAGCGCCCTCGGTGTCTGCCAGCAACTCACGGGCCGCTTCGGCGCGACCGCTGTCCATTTGCGTCGAGGTCAGCACGCCCTCCTTTTGCTGACCTTGCAGTTCAGCGACGCGCTCCTGATACAGGGCAACGTTGAGCGCGGTGCGATCTTCTTCACTTTGCGCGCGACGACCACGCAGTACGGGGATCAGCAGGAAACTCATGGCCACCAGCAACAGCAGGCCGGCGGCTAGCCAGAAATCAATCATTCGCGGTTTTTATCCAGCAGATTTGCGAGGCGCTGACGCTCCTCGTCGGAAAGCACATCATTTTCCTCGCGACCCTGGCCACGACGACGCACGACAATCACACCAATCACCACCAGGCCACCGATCAACAAACCGGCAGGCCCGAACCACAGCAGCCAGGTCTTGGCACTGAGGGCAGGCTTGTAGCGCACGAAGTCACCGTAGCGATCAACCATGAAGTCGATGATCTGCTGATTGCTCTGCCCTTCGCCGAGCATGCGAAAGATCTCTTTGCGCAGATCAGCAGCGATCGGCGCGTTGGAGTCGGCGATGTCCTGATTCTGGCATTTGGGGCAACGCAACTCCTTGGTCAACTCGGAATAGCGGGCCCGCTCGGCGTCATCACGAAACTCGTAAGCGTCGATGGCGGCATGCGCCACGCTGACAATGCCAAGGCTGAAAACGACAGCGGCAAGTAAACGCTTCATTGCCGTGCCTCATCCACAAGGCCCTGATACAAGGCGGCCAGTTTTTCACGCCATACGGTCTCATCCACCACACCGACAAACTTGTGACGAATGATGCCTTTGCTGTCGATCAAAAAGGTCTCCGGTGCGCCATAGACGCCAAGGTTCAAGCCGAGGCGGCCTTCGTCGTCACGAATGTTCAACTGATACGGGTTATGGAATTCCTTCAGCCACTTCAAGGCATCAGCATTGATGTCCTTGTAGTTGACGCCGTAGATCACCACGCCCTGCTGGGCCAGTTTGTTCAGGACAGGATGCTCGACCCGGCAGGCGACACACCAGGTGCCCCAGATGTTGACCAGTGCCGGCTTACCCAGCAAATCAGCACGGGTGATGATCCGGTCGCTTTGCACATCACGCAGGGAAAACTCCGGGAACGGCTTGTCGATCAAAGCCGATGGCAGCTCGGACGGATCTTTGTAGAGCGCCGGATAAAGCAGGAACACCACCACCCCAAGGAAGAGAAACAACGGAACAGCCAGAACCCAGCGCCTCATGCCGCAGCCTCCAGACCCAAGGCATCACGCACCTTGCTTTTGACCTTCACCCGATAACGCTTGTCCATCGCTGCCAGCACGCCGCCCAATGCGGTGATCAATCCACCGAACCAGATCCAGCGCACGAACGGTTTGACGTGAACACGCACCGCCCAGGCACCGTCGCCCAATGGCTCACCCATAGCGACATACAGGTCACGGGTGAAACCAGCGTCGATCCCGGCTTCGGTCATCATCGATTGCTGCACGGTGTAGAGACGTTTCTCGGGGTGCATGATGGTCACTTGCTTACCGTCCTCGAGCACGCGAACGGTGCCGCGATCCGAGGTGAAATTTGGCCCCTGATAATGCCGCGCACCTTCGAACACGAACGTGTAACCGCCCAGTTCCATGGACTCGCCCGGCGACAGGCGCAGGTCACGCTCGGCGCTGTTCTGGCTGGACAACACCACGCCCAGGGCGCACACCGCGATGCCGATATGAGCAAGCTGCATCCCCCAGTAACTGCGAGTCATGCTGCGCGAGCCTTTGATCAAGCCTTTGTGGCGGGTCTTGTCCAACAGATCGCGGACACCCGCCAGCAACACCCAGGCAGCCAGCATGAAAGTCGCCATCACCGCCCAGTGGAAATCATCCATGGCGAAACCGGCGATCACCGCCAGTACGGCACTGCCGACCAGCACAGGCGCGAGCATGCTCGCCAGCCATTTGACCGGGGTGTCTTTCCAGCGCACCAGCACACCAATGGCCATGACCGCCATGAGCAAGCCCATCAATGGCACAAATAACGCGTTGAAGTACGGTGGGCCTACGGACATCTTTGCCCCACTCATGGCGTCGAGAACCAGTGGATACAGCGTACCAAGCAAAATCATCGAGGCCGCCACCACCAACACCAGGTTGTTGCCCAGCAGCAGGGTTTCACGGGACCACAGACCGAAACCAACGTGGCTTTTGACCACCGGCGCGCGGAAGGCAAACAGAGTCAACGAACCGCCGACCACGAACAGCAGGAAAATCAGGATGAACACGCCGCGTTCCGGGTCGGATGCGAAGGCATGCACCGAGGTCAGCACGCCGGATCGAACCAGGAATGTCCCCAGCAGGCTCAGGGAAAACGCAGCGATGGCGAGCAGTACGGTCCAGCTTTTGAACACGCCACGTTTTTCGGTCACTGCCAGGGAGTGAATCAGCGCAGTGCCGACCAGCCATGGCATGAACGAGGCATTTTCCACCGGGTCCCAGAACCACCAGCCGCCCCAGCCAAGCTCGTAATAAGCCCACCATGATCCCAGGGTGATACCGATCCCCAGGAATGCCCAGGCGACGATAGTCCATGGACGTGACCAACGCGCCCATGCAGCATCAAGCCGTCCGCCCAGCAACGCGGCAATGGCAAACGCGAACGCCACCGAGAAACCGACATAACCCATGTAGAGCATCGGCGGATGGACAATCAGGCCGATATCCTGCAGCAGCGGATTCAGGTCGCGGCCGTTGGTGGGCACCTGCGGCAGAATTCGGGAAAACGGGTTGGATGTCAGGATCAGGAACAGCATGAAGCCGACGCTGATCATGCCCATGACCGCCAGCACACGGGCCAGCATCACCTGCGGCAACTGACGGGAAAATACCGAAACGGCAAAAGTCCAGGCACCGAGAATCAGCGCCCAGAGGAGCAACGAGCCTTCGTGTGCGCCCCATACCGCGCTGAACTTGTAGTACCAGGGCAAGGCGCTGTTGGAGTTTTCAGCGACATAGGCCACGGAAAAGTCGTCGGTCGTGAACGCGTAGGTCAGACAACCGAAGGCGAAGACCAGAAAGCTGAATTGTCCCCAGGCAGCAGGTTGTGCGAGGCCCATCCACATCCGGTCGCCACGCCAGGCGCCAATCAAAGGCACGCTGGCCTGCACGACGGCGAAGCAAAGCGCCAGAATCATGGCCAGATGGCCGAGTTCAGGAATCATGATCAGCCCTGCTTCGATGGTGTTGAGGAAATCGGGGCGGGTTGACCGCTTTCCTTGAGCGCCTTGGTGACTTCCGGCGGCATGTACTTTTCATCGTGCTTGGCCAGCACTTCATCGGCCACGACCACGCCGTCTGCGGTGAGCTTGCCAAGAGCAACAATGCCCTGCCCTTCACGGAACAGGTCCGGCAGGATGCCGCGGTAGGTGATGGTCACGGCCTTGTTGAAATCGGTGACGACGAACTTCACGTCCAGCGAGTCCGGCGAGCGCTGCAACGAGCCTTTTTCCACCATGCCGCCCGCACGAATACGTGTGTCCAGCGGTGCTTCGCCATTGGCAATCTGGGTCGGGGTGTAGAACAGGTTGATGTTTTCTTTCAAGGCACTCAAGGCCAGAGTGACGGCGATGCTGACACCGGCGAGGATCGCCACGATGATCAACAGGCGCTTTTTACGCAGCGGATTCACTTCTGTTTCTCCCAGCGCAGGCGACGCGCCTCTTGTTGCAGGTAACGCCGACGGGCGAGCAGCGGCAACGCCACGTTGATCGCCAGCACCACGAAGCAGATGCCATAGGCCGACCAGACGAACAGACCATGATGACCCATGGCCAGAAATTCGCCGAATGAATCAAATTTCATTGTGCATCCCCCTTCACTGGCGGATGCCCCAGGGATTTGAGCACTTCAGCCTTGACCCAGCTGGCACGGGCCTCACGCTTGAGCACCTCAAGGCGCATGCGCAGCAAAACGATCGTGCCGAAGAAGCAATAGAAGCCCAGCACCGTAAACAGCAATGGCAGCCACATTTCGGCAGGCATCGCCGGTTTTTCCGTCAGGCTGAACGTCACGCCTTGATGAAGGGTGCTCCACCACTCCACCGAGTACTTGATGATCGGAATATTGATCACACCGACAATGGCCAGCACTGCGCAGGCCTTGGCGGCGCTGTCACGGTTGCTGATGGCGTTGCTGAGGACGATCAGGCCCAGATACAGGAACAGCAAAATCAGCATTGAGGTCAGACGCGCGTCCCAGACCCACCACGAGCCCCAGGTGGGCTTGCCCCAGATAGCGCCGCTGATCAGCGCCAGTGCCGTCATCCAGGCACCAATGGGCGCAGCACTTTGCAGCGCGACGTCGGCAAGTTTCATTTTCCACACCAGCCCGACCACGCCGCAGACCGCCAGCATCACATAGCAGGACTGCGCGAGCATGGCGGCCGGAACATGGATATAGATGATGCGAAAGCTGTTGCCCTGCTGGTAATCCGGTGGCGCAAAGGCCAGCCCCCAGACGACGCCGATACCGATCAGCAATACCGCGGCGATACTTAACCAGGGCAGCAGACGCCCGCTGATGCCGTAGAACCACTTGGGGGAACCGAGCTTGTGGAACCAGGCCCAGCTCAACCCGCGTTTGGCGTTGTCTTTCATCACGCTGCCTTTCATCAAACTGCCTTCTCACGGTGTCGCTCGGGTTTGCTGCTGACTAAACGAGTCATTCAGGCAGAACCTCATTTATTCGCCGACGCTGATCTTCAGGCCAGCCGCTATTGCAAAGGGTGTCAGGGTGACCGCAAGCGCGGTCAGGCTGGCGAGCCAGAGCAGGTAACCCGTCGCGGGCATACCTTGCAATGCCGCTTGCAGCGCGCCACTGCCCAGAATCAGAACCGGGATATACAACGGCAGAATCAACAGGGCCAGTAACAAACCGCCGCGCTTCAAACCCACCGTCAATGCTGCGCCGACCGCACCGAGCAGGCTCAATACCGGCGTCCCCAGCAGCAATGACAGCAACAACACCGGCAGGCATTGAGTGGGCAAACCCAGCATCAGTGCCAGCAGCGGCGCCAACAATACCAGTGCCAGCCCGGAAAAGGTCCAATGAGCCAGCACTTTGGCCAGCACCAGCATGGCCAGAGAGTGCGAGGAAAGCACCCATTGCTCCAGAGAGCCGTCTTCGAAATCGCTACGGAACAGGCCGTCCAGCGAGAGCAGCACCGATAACAAGGCCGCCACCCAGACTAATCCCGGCGACAAGGTTTGCAACAGTTGCGTCTCTGGACCGACCGCCAACGGGAACAGTGCAATGACAATCGCAAAGAACACCAGTGGATTGGCCAGTTCGGCGGGACGCCTGAACAACAAGCGTGCCTCGCGTGCGATCAGCAGGGTAAACACATGACTCATACGGCCCATTGCCCCAGATCAATGTCGCGATAACCGGCCGGTGTGCGGCTCAAAGTGTGGTGAGTGGTCAACACAATCATGCCGCCCCGCTCGCAATGCCCGGCCAAATGCTCTTCCAGTTGCGCGACGCCCTGCTTGTCCAGCGCGGTGAAAGGCTCGTCGAGGATCCAGATCGGCGGGCTATCCAGATACAAACGCGCCAGGGCGACCCGCCTCTGCTGCCCGGCCGACAACGTGTGGCACGGGACCTCTTCAAAACCCCGAAGCCCGACGGCCTCCAGTGCCTGCCAGATGGCCGCCGATTCAACCGGACGATGCAGCGCACTCAGCCAGGCAAGATTTTCCACAGGGCTCAACAAATCCTTGATGCCCGCAGCATGGCCGATCCAGAGCAGGTTGCGGGCCAATTCGATCCGCTGCTCGCTCAACAGCAAACCGTTGACCAGTACCTGACCGGCAGTCGGCTGCATAAGCCCGGAAAGCAGGCGCAAGAGACTGGTCTTGCCACTGCCGTTAGGGCCGCTGATCTGCAACAGGTCGCCAGCGTGTACGTGCACGTCGAGGTGCTCGAAAAGCATTCGCCAGTCGCGCTCACACGCCAGGTCAATGGCTTGCAGAAAGGGTGCAGAAGGAGTCATCAGAGGTCCCGGTGCCGCATAGTCGCTTCAGAACACAGCGCGGAAAATGCGGTCTGAGGAAATGGCTGTTCAAGTCAGCTTTGAAACGGCCGTTACATTGGCAACTTCATTTGTATCAGTGGCTGCTACAGCGGGCCGCATTATACATGGCATGTCCGCCACAAGAGGGCATTTTCAACAGGTCGCGATTCCATGACAGGTGACATCACCAGCCTTCAACCGACTACCGCCGCTACCGCTCTGGGCCGCGCAGGCCTCTCCCCGGCGCAAGTGCTTCAACTCCTCCAGCCAATGGAAAACCTTATAAAGCCGGGCGAGACTGTCTCTGCCGAGGTGATCACCCTCAAGCAACTGCAACAGAATTTCCAGTTACTGATCAAGCTGGCGCTGAGTAATGGTCTACAGACCAGCGTCAGTGTGACCAGTCCCCTGCCCCTAACACCCGGCACTACGCTTTCAATCTCGCAAGCATCTGCCAATGCACTGACCATGACCTTGCAGCAGGTCAACACTGCGTTGAACAACCTGCAGACCAGCATCGACACCGAACAGTTACCGCAGGGCACATTGCTGCAGGCCCGGGTGCTTACTACGCAGGTTGTGGCCGATGCCGTGAATCAGCTGACCGGCCTGGGGACGGCGCAGCCCGGCACATCATCCGCCGCGCAGCCAGCGCTTTATAAATCCATTGTGATCCTGCTCAATACAGCCCTGGCGGGGACCAGCCTGAGCATCGAAAGCCCTCAGCCGCTACGACCCGGCTCATTGCTGAGCGCTCAGGTGCAGGGCAGCCAGTCGCTCAATTTCGTGCCGCTGCCCAGCAACCTTGATCAATTGGCGGTGACCCAGCAACTCACCACTCAGCAAAACCGCCAAGGTTCCCTGGACGTGTTGATCAACGCGCTGCGCAACCTTCAACCGCCGCCTGCATCTTCTGGTTCTGCAACACCCGCACCCTCAACACCGTTGCAAGCGAGCATTCAGCAGTTGCTGGCGGATTTGCCGGACATGGAGCAAATGAGCAATCCCCGCGTCGTCGCCCAGGCGATCAACGCCAGCGGCCTGTTCATGGAAGCAAAGCTGCTCTCGGGAATGAACCCGATGGCGATGCCAGACATGAAGGCCAACCTGATGCAACTCATCGCGCAGTTGCTGCCGGGCCTGCCTGCCAACACCAGCTACGACGCTGCCGCTGCCTCCAACATGCTGGCGAGGACCATGCCCGGTGTATTGCGCAGCGCATTGGGCACCATGGGGCTGGTCGCACCGCCGCCCTTGCCAGTCCACTTCCCGCTGCCCTCGCGCGCCGTGAAAGGTGGAAAGGAAGATGACCTCGAAATTCTGCTCAAGCTCGCTGCCGCTGCGGTTTCGCGCGTGCAAAGCCATCAGTTGGCAAGCCTGGAACAGACGCGGACCAATGCCGACGGTAATCAGTTGACTACCTGGCAACTGGAAATCCCGATGCGCAACGGTCAGGACATCGTCCCGATGCAGGTCAAGATACAGCGCGAAGACATGCCGGAAAAAGACAGCAGTCAGGAAAAGGACGACAGCGAGCCGAAGGACGCCCGGGAGAAACTCTGGAAGATCGACCTGGCCTTTGACCTGACGCCCCTCGGCGCACTTCAGGTTCAGGCACAACTGCTTCGTGGCAAGTTGTCGAGCCAGCTCTGGGCCGAGCGCGCCGACAGTGCTGCATTAATCAGCAAAGAGCTCGGGTATTTGCGCGAGCGGTTGATTGCCTCAGGCCTTGAGGTGGGCGAACTGGCCTGCAGTCAGGGCGTACCGCATCAGGGCCCTCGCACCACCCTTCAACAACGCTGGATCGACGAGAACGCCTGATGAGCCAACCCGACCAAAACCCGCGTCAGGCGATCGCGCTGACTTACGACGGCACGCACACTCCGACCTTGAGCGCCAAAGGTGACGATCAGTTGGCCGAAGCCATTCTGGCCATTGCTCGTGAGTATGAAGTGCCCATTTATGAGAATGCCGAGCTGGTCAAGTTACTGGCGCGTATGGAGCTGGGCGACAGCATTCCAGAGCCGCTGTATCGGACCATTGCGGAGATCATTGCTTTTGCATGGCATTTGAAGGGCAAGTTTCCGGTGGGTCAGGATCCGGATGCGCCGCCGGTGGAGCGGGATATTACGCCGAAGTGGTGAAGCTACTTTGCGTACATATCCGTTGTTGGGGTGAAGGCTGGTATTGGTTGCGCCCTTACGGCGCGTCACTTTCGAAAATCCGGAAGCCGGCCCAGACAAAAGTAACCAAAGCGCTCTTGCCCCACCACTGGGTGCCTCGCTGTCGCTCGGCATGCCCGTAATCCGACATTGCTGCGTAGGGCCGCCGCCACCGGCCATCCATGGCCTGAGGCGGCTAAACCGGCATCCCTGCCGGTTTGCCCCACGCAGCAATATCGAATTCCGGCCGGCGTGGTTTAACGGGGCGCTTAAGATCAAAAGCAGATCAAAAGCAAAGCGATATAGCGGTAACACCCCGGTAGGAGCGAACTTGTTCGCGAGACGCCACCACAGCCAACGAATAAATCGTCTGACACCCCGCTTCGCAGCCTTCGGCAGCTCCTACAGAATGTCGGCAAACCCAAGAAAAACAGGTCGGCTGTCAGGCCGCCGCGCTTTTGATTTTGATCTGAGGCGCCCCGTTAAACCACGCTGGCCGAACGCAGATTCTGAAGCGTCGGCAACCCGGCAGGACGCCGGGTTAGCCGCACCGGGCCATGGATGGCCCATTGCGGCGGCCCACGGTTCAGGATCTGCGGGCGGGTATGCCGAGCCTAGGCGAGGGACCGAGTGGTGGGGCAAGAGCGTTTTGCTTACTTTTGCGCTGTTCAAAAGTGACGCGCTGTAAAAGCGCAACCAATATCAGCCATCAACGCAGAAACGGATATGCCCCCCCACAAGATGGAGGAGCGTCCAATATCACCCCTGATTATGACTATGCAGCTTGCTCATCAACTGAGCCTCTGCCTGGGTCAAACCACAGGCCTGAGTGAGTTCGTCGACACTGGCGCCCATGCCGACCAGGCGTGCGGCCTGGGCGAAAGAAAGGGTTGATGGGTCACGCTGCTCCAATGCGGTGAGTTTGTCGGGCAAAGGCCCGACAGTCGCCCGCAGCTCATGCAGGGCCTCACCCATCTTGACGGTACCGCTCTGGAAATGGTCCACCCGCCTGGCCAGCTCCCGAAAGCGCTGATCACGTAAAACGTCCAGCTCTTCCCTTTTCAGTTCGAGCTGGCGCTGGCGCTTGGTGTAAGTGATGAACCAACCCAGGGTCACTACCCAGAGAACCCCCAGGAAAATGACAGCTACCTCAATCAATCAGATGTTCTCCAGCTCGGACCACTCTTCTTCGGACATCATCTTGTCCAGTTCGACAAGGATCAACAGCTCGCCATTCTTGTTGCAGACGCCCTGAATGAACTTGGCGGATTCGTCGTTACCCACGTTCGGTGCAGTTTCCACCTCAGACTGGCGCAGATAAACCACTTCAGCAACGCTGTCGACCAGAATACCGACCACTTGCTTGTCAGCTTCGATGATCACGATACGGGTGTTGTCGCTGACTTCAACCGGTGCCAGGCCAAAACGCTGACGGGTGTCGATCACGGTCACGACGTTACCGCGCAGGTTGATGATGCCCAGCACGTAGCTTGGGGCGCCCGGTACGGGAGCGATTTCGGTGTAGCGCAGCACTTCCTGAACCTGCATCACGTTGATGCCGTAAGACTCATTATCCAGGCGGAAAGTAACCCACTGCAGAATAGGATCTTCGGAACCTTGTGCGGACGACTTCTTCATAACCCCAACCCCTCGCGTGTGTGCTGTGCAGGAAGCGTGCTGTACGCCCCCTCTTGATTATTTGGTTTTGTGCATCTGCTTGACCGCGCCACTGGCTATCAACTCGGCCAACTCTGAAACATCCAGCAAGGCGCACATGTGCTCTATCACTGTGCCCGCCAACCAGGGACGCTGCCCTCGCTGGGTACGCCATTTGATCTCCTTTGGATCAAGGCGTAGCGAACGGCTGACCTGATGCACCGCCAGCCCCCACTCATAGCCTTGAACCGAAATTACATACTGCAGGCCCTGGCGAAAATCATCGCGATAGCGATCCGGCATGATCCAGCGCGCGGTATCCAGGACTTTCAGGTTGCCGCCCTGGCTCGGCAGGATTCCGAGGAACCACTCCGGCTGACCAAACAGCGGCGTCAAATCATGACCGGCCAAGGGATAAATCGACCCCAGGCAAACCAGCGGTACCGCCAAAGTCAAGCCGGCGACATCAAACAACAGGCATTCGAACGGCTCCTCTGCCCAGGCTGGTCGACCGTCGCTGGCAGGCGGCGGTGTCGGTGTGCCCTGGGCGGTTGCGAGATGTACTTCGGCAACCGGCTCGATCAAATTAACGGTTGGTTCCGGAACCACTTCTGCGATTTCCGGAACCACTTCAACCCGCGCCACCACTGGCGCCGCAACCGGTACCACCACTGGCGCAGCGACTGCAACCGGCACAGCAACAGGCGCGGGAGCCGCGACGGCCACCGCTATCGGTGTCGCCAGCGCCTGCATGCGCTTGTCATGCTCCTGCTCTTCACGCACCGCCGCTTCGAAATCATCCTCAGCCGAGAACTGCGGTTCGGCTGGCAATACTTCGGGCAAATCTTCAGTGGCGTCCTGAAGCAGCGCATCCAGATAAGACTGCAGCGCCAACTGCGGTCGTGTTGCTATCTCTACAGGCCGGTTCAGGTTCATACAGGTGCCACACAATGATTGACGCGTTTACCGCTTGATAGAGTTATCGGCCAATGTAAGCCCCGACTTGAATGGTTCTGTGTGCCCGCTGCAAATAAAGACAACATGCTCATGTCAGGCCACCTGCGCCATGAGCTGTTCGGACAGCAAATGCTTGAGTAGCGCGCGATAAGCCAGCACTGCGCGACTTTTGTTATCGAATTGCGAAGGCGTCACGCCCTTGCGGCTGGCGTCGCGTAAACGGGTGTCCACCGGCACATAGGCTTTCCAGACGTGCTCGGGGAAACTGTCGCGCAAGAATTTCAGGGTGCCCATGGATGCCTGGGTACGTCGGTCGAACAAGGTCGGCACGATGGTGTACGGCAATGGGACCTTGCGCGAACGGTTAATCATCGCCAGCGTGTTGACCATGCGCTCCAGGCCTTTGACGGCGAGAAACTCGGTCTGCACCGGAATCACCAACTGCTGGCTGGCCGCCAATGCATTGACCATCAGCACGCCCAGCAACGGCGGGCTGTCGATCAACGCGTAGTCGAACTCCTGCCAAAGCTGCGCCAGGCTTTTGGCGATCACCAGACCCAGGCCATTCTGCCCGGGTGTCTGGCGCTCAAGCGTCGCCAGCGCAGTGCTCGACGGCAGCAACGAAATACGCTGGTCGCTGGTGGGTAACAGCAACTGACCTGGCAGGCCGTCTGGAATACTGCCCTTGTTCAAAAACAGGTCATAGACACTGTGTTCAAGGGTGTCCGGGTCGTGACCGAAGTAACTGGTCATCGAGCCATGGGGATCCAGATCGACCACGACCACGCGCTTGCCCGCCTCGGCCAACAGCCCGGCTAACGCGATGGTAGAGGTGGTTTTTCCAACACCACCTTTTTGATTGGCAACTGCCCAGACTCTCATGTGTGCTCTTCCTCCCGCCATGGCGGTGGCCATACCGAGAAACGACTATCGTACGGGTGACGAAGAATTGACGGTATTGCTGCGCACCGCCGGGTTGACAGGCGCAGGTGCAGTTTGTGTGCCAGCACGACGCAAGGCAGCATCCGGTTGCGCATTGGCCGAGCCGGAAGCGGTCAGGCTACGGCGCACATCCAGATTACGGGAGATCACCAGCACTACCCGGCGATTGCGGCCACGCCCTTCAGCTGTAGCATTGGTGGCCACAGGCTGGAACTCGCCGTACCCGACAGACGCCATACGGGCGGGGTTCAGCCCTTCCATGGCCAGCATGCGCACGATGCTCGACGAGCGCGCCGAAGACAGCTCCCAGTTGGTCGGGAACTGGGAGGTGCTGATCGGCTGGTCATCCGTGAAGCCTTCGACGTGAATCGGGTTGTCGAACGGCTTGAGGATCTTCGCGACCTTTTCAATGATCGTGAACGCCTTGTCACTGGGAATGGCGTCACCGCTGCCAAACAGCATGCCGGAACTGAGCTCGATTTCGATCCACAGTTCGTTGCCACGCACTGTCATTTGATTGGATTTGATCAGGTCGCCGAAACCAGCGCGCACGTCATCGGCGATTTCTTTGAGAGGATCAGTCTCGCTCTGGCCGATACCCGCGTCCACTTGCTCGCTGTCCTTGACTAGCGGCTCGGCCGGCTTGATCGACAACGGGCGCTGCTCGCCGATGGGAATCGGCTTCATGCTGCGCTCGGAGTCGTTGAACACGCCCACCAGCGCTTCGGAAAGGATTTTGTACTTGCCTTCGTTGACCGAAGAAATCGAGTACATCACAACGAAAAAGGCAAACAGCAGCGTGATGAAGTCCGCATAGGACACCAGCCAGCGCTCGTGATTTTCGTGCTCTTCGGGTCGACGACGTCGAGCCATGGCGTATTACTCCATGAAGCCTTGCAGCTTGAGTTCGATGGAGCGCGGGTTTTCACCCTCGGCAATGGACAGCAGACCTTCGAGAAGCATTTCGCGATAGCGCGACTGACGCAGGGCGATGCTCTTGAGTTTGTTGGCAACCGGCAACAGGATCAGGTTGGCCGAGGCAACACCATAAATAGTGGCCACGAACGCCACGGCAATACCGCTGCCCAACTGACTCGGATCAGCGAGATTGCCCATGACGTGAATCAGGCCCATCACCGCGCCGATGATGCCGATGGTGGGCGCATAGCCGCCCATGCTTTCAAAGACTTTGGCAGCCTGAATATCGCGGTGCTCCTGGGTCATGAAATCCACTTCCAGGATGCTGCGAATCGCTTGTGGTTCAGCGCCATCAACCAACAGTTGCAAGCCTTTGCGGGCATAGCTGTCAGGTTCGGCATCGGCCACCGATTCCAGACCCAGCAAGCCTTCCTTGCGGGCAGTCATGCTCCAGTTGATAACCCGGTCAATCCCCCCGGCCAGGTCGATGCGCGGCGGGAACAGAATCCAGACACCAATCTGAATGGCACGCTTGAAAGCGCTCATGGGCGCCTGCAGCATCGACGCCGCCAGCGTACCGCCAATCACGATCAAGGCCGCCGGACCATTGAGCAAGGCGGACAGATGCCCACCTTCCAGATAGTTACCGCCGACGATTGCAACGAACGCGAGGATGATACCGATCAGACTCAAAACATCCATCAGACGCACGCCTCCACGAGGTGCCGACCGATGTCGTCCAGACTGTAAATCGCGTCGGCCAGATCAGCTTTGACGATCGCCATGGGCATGCCGTAGATCACGCAGCTCGCTTCATCCTGAGCCCAGACGTGACTACCGCCCTGCTTGAGCAGACGCGCACCTTCTCGGCCGTCGGCGCCCATGCCGGTCAGCACGACCGCCAGGACCTTGTCACCGTAGGATTTGGCCGCCGACCCGAACGTAATGTCCACGCACGGTTTGTAATTCAGACGCTCGTCACCCGGCAGGATTTTCACCGCGCCACGGCCATCGATCATCATTTGCTTGCCGCCTGGAGCCAATAGCGCGAGGCCTGGACGCAGGATGTCGCCATCCTCCGCTTCCTTGACGCTGATCTTGCACAGTTTGTCCAGACGCTCTGCGAAGGCTTTGGTGAACGCCGCCGGCATGTGCTGGATGAGCACGATAGGCGCAGGAAAACTGGCAGGCAATTGGGTCAGCACACGCTGCAAGGCAACCGGGCCACCCGTCGAGGTGCCGATAGCGACCAGCTTGTAGTTCTTGCGTTTCGGTGTCCCTGACAATGGCGGGTGCGAGCTGCTTGCCGCCGAAGCTGGAGCTGGTGCTGGCGCAGGTGCCGCACGCGGGGTTACTGGCCGCGCGGGAGCCGGCGTCGGACTGGCAGTTCTGCTGGTGGCCGGAGCCGCCGTCGGGGCATGAACCGGGTTGTGAGTCGACGCATGAGTCGGGGATGAGACCGGAGCGGATACGGGCGTAGCAGAGCCGCTCAGGCCGCGGCGATTACTGCGCGAAATGCTGTGGACTTTTTCGCACAGCAGTTGCTTGACCTTCTGCGGGTTACGCGAGATGTCTTCGAAATTCTTGGGCAGGAAATCCACCGCGCCGGCGTCCAGTGCATCCAGCGTAACGCGGGCACCTTCGTGGGTCAGCGAGGAGAACATCAGCACCGGGGTTGGACTGCGCTGCATGATCTGGCGAACGGCGGTAATGCCATCCATCATGGGCATTTCGTAGTCCATGGTAATCACGTCAGGTTTGAGCGACAGCACCAGATCAATGGCTTCCTTGCCGTTGCTCGCGGTACCGACAACCTTGATATTTGGATCTGAAGAAAGAATTTCCGTGACGCGGCGGCGGAAGAAACCGGAGTCATCTACCACCAATACCTTGACTACCATAAACACTCCATTACAGGTTGCACGGAAACCACTGCGCTGTGCGACATGCCTTTGAAGCGAGGTCCGGACGATGACAGCTAATCGACCGAACATATCCCAAAGGGCCACGAGACGCATGCGCTCTACTGCAAGCTACGCAAGCGACTCGACGTTGTTATTATTGCCTTCGCATGCATTCGCAGCGTTTCGACACAACCTGACCAGGCGCCACAGGCAGTTACCTGCCAGCGGCACCAGAATCAAATACGCCGTGCGGCGTACCGCTTGAGCATACTCGGCACATCGAGAATCAAGGCAATGCGACCGTCACCAGTGATGGTGGCGCCCGACATGCCAGGCGTTCCCTGCAACATTTTGCCCAGTGGCTTGATGACCACTTCTTCCTGACCCACCAGTTGATCGACAACGAAGCCGATCCGCTGAGTGCCCACCGAAAGAATCACCACATGCCCTTCGTGCTGCTCTTCGTGGACGGCCGAACTGACCAGCCAACGCTTGAGGTAGAACAGCGGCAGCGCCTTGTCACGCACAATCACGACTTCCTGACCATCGACGACATTGGTCGTCGACAGGTCCAGGTGGAAGATCTCGTTGACGTTGACCAGCGGGAAGGCAAAGGCCTGGTTGCCCAGCATGACCATCAGGGTTGGCATGATCGCCAGGGTCAACGGCACCTTGATGACGATCTTCGAGCCTTGGCCCTTGGTCGAGTAGATGTTGATCGTACCGTTGAGCTGGGCAATCTTGGTTTTCACCACGTCCATGCCCACGCCACGGCCCGATACGTCGGAGATCTCGGTTTTGGTCGAGAAACCCGGTGCGAAGATCAGGTTGTAGCAGTCGGTATCGCTCAGACGATCAGCCGCATCCTTGTCCATCACGCCACGCTTGACCGCAATCGCGCGCAGAACGTTAGGGTCCATGCCCTTGCCGTCATCGGAAATCGACAACAGGATGTGATCGCCTTCCTGCTCGGCAGAGAGAATGACGCGACCGCCACGGGGTTTGCCCGATGCCTCGCGCTCTTCCGGCGTTTCGACACCGTGGTCAACCGCGTTACGCACCAAGTGGACCAGCGGATCGGCAAGCGCCTCGACGAGGTTCTTGTCCAGGTCGGTCTCTTCGCCCACCAGTTCAAGGTTGATCTCTTTCTTGAGCTGACGAGCCAGGTCACGTACGAGTCGCGGGAAACGACCGAAGACTTTCTTGATCGGCTGCATCCGGGTCTTCATCACCGCGGTCTGCAAGTCGGCCGTTACCACATCCAGGTTGGAAACCGCCTTGGACATGGCTTCGTCGCCGCTGTTGAGACCCAGGCGAACCAGACGGTTACGCACCAGCACCAGTTCGCCGACCATGTTCATGATCTCGTCCAGGCGCGCGGTATCGACCCGCACGGTGGTTTCCGCTTCTGAAGCGACCGGCTTTTCAGCAGGTGGCGCAGCCGGTTTGGCAGGCGCAGGCGCGGCAGCCTTGGCGGGCGCTGGTGCGGCAGCCGGTTTGGCTGCAGCCGCCGGAGCAGGCTTGGCTGCTGGCGCCGCTGCTTTGGCAGGTGCAGCAACGGCGGCCGCAGGCGCAGCAACCGCGGCGGCTGTTGCGGCTATTTCTGGCTCGAATTTGCCCTTGCCGTGCAGCTCATCGAGCAAGGCTTCAAATTCGTTATCGGTGATTTCGTTATCTTTGCCAGCCGATGCAGCCCCGGCAGCAGCAGGCGCTGGCGCAACGGCAGGAGCCGCTGTGGAAGCGACCGCGGTGGCATCGAACGAACCCTTGCCGTGCAATTGATCGAGCAATGCTTCGAATTCATCGTCGGTGATATCACCGCTTTCAGCCTTGCCAGCCGGTGCAGGCGCTACCGCAGCGGCAGCAGGTGCCACGTCGGGAGCAAACTGACCTTTGCCATGCAACTGGTCGAGCAGCGATTCGAATTCCGAGTCGGTGATTTCGTCAGTTGCGGCTACGCCCGTTGCAGCCGGTGCAGCAGCAACCGGTGCTTGCTCCTTGGCTGCATTGAGCGAATCAAGCAGGTTTTCGAATTCGGTATCGGTGATCTCGTCGGAAGGCGCTTCGGCGACAGCTTCGACAGGTGCCTCCTCCACGACGTCAGCAGCAGGCGCTTCGTCAGCCGATGCCGGCTCCGCCAGGCGCGCCAGGGCAGCCAGCAATTCCGGTGTTGCCGGAGTCACTTCACTGCGCTCACGCACTTGACTGAACATCGCATTGACCGCATCCAGCGCTTCAAGGACCACGTCCATCAGTTCCGAATCTACGCGACGCTCACCCTTGCGCAGGATGTCGAAGACGTTCTCGGCGATGTGGCAGCACTCCACCAGCTCATGGAGCTGGAGGAAGCCGGCGCCCCCTTTTACAGTGTGAAAACCGCGAAAAATTGCATTGAGCAGATCTGCGTCATCCGGTCGGCTTTCCAGCTCGACCAACTGTTCAGACAACTGCTCGAGAATTTCGCCGGCCTCTACCAGAAAATCCTGAAGGATCTCTTCATCGGCGCCGAAGCTCATTGGGGTGCTCCCTAAAATTAACCGTCAACAGACCAGACTTAGAAGCCCAGGCTCGATAGCAGATCGTCTACATCGTCCTGTCCGGACACAACGTCTTCCCGTTTATCGGCATGAATCTGCGGACCTTCACCCTGTTTGATATGTTTTTCTGGATCTTTTTCTGCGCGGATGGATTCGTCGTCATGTTCGATGCCCGCAAAGCGGTCTACATGACTGGCCATGAGCACCAATTTCAGCAGATTGCTCTCGACTTCAGTGACCAATTGCGTGACGCGCTTGATCACCTGACCGGTCAGGTCCTGGAAGTCCTGGGCCAGCAGAATGTCGTTGAGGTGGGAGGAAACCTCATGGGTATCCTTTTCGGTGCGCGTCAAGAAACCATCGACACGTCGCGCCAGCTCACGAAACTCTTCAGCACTGACTTCACGCCGCATGAAACGCCCCCAGTCCGCGCTCAAGGCCTTGGCCTCGTCGTTCAGACTGTGCATCAGCGGGGTGCTTTCTTCGACCAGGTCCATGGTGCGGTTAGCCGCATTTTCCGTGAGCCTGACGACATACGACAGGCGTTCGGTGGCGTCCGTGATCTGGGACACCTCTTCGGCTTGCGGCATGTTCGGGTCAATCTGGAAGTTGACGATCGCGCTGTGCAACTCGCGGGTCAGCTTGCCGATTTCCTGATACAGGCCACGATCCCGAGCCTGGTTAAGCTCATGGATAAGTTGCACGGCGTCGCCGAAACGGCCTTTTTCAAGGCTCGCCACCAGCTCGGTTGCGTGTTTTTTCAGGGTCGATTCAAACTCGCCCATTGACGTTTCGTTGTTCTCCATAAAGCCCTCGCGGCATACATCAGCTATTGACGCGCTCAAAGATCTTGTCGATCTTTTCTTTCAGCGCCTGAGCCGTGAATGGCTTGACGACATAACCGTTGACGCCGGCCTGAGCCGCTTCAATGATTTGGTCGCGCTTGGCTTCTGCGGTCACCATCAACACCGGGAGGTGCTTGAGGCGCTCATCGGCACGCACTTTACGCAGCAGGTCGATACCAGTCATGCCAGGCATGTTCCAGTCCGTTACCAGAAAGTCAAAGGAACCGCTTTCCAGCATTGGCAACGCGGTAAGCCCGTCATCGGCTTCGGACGTGTTGGTAAAGCCCAGATCACGCAGCAGGTTTTTAATGATCCGCCGCATCGTTGAGAAGTCATCAACGATGAGGATTTTCATGTTCTTGTCCAATTCGACCTCCAAGCAGTCTTTGACGCGTTCAGCACCTGAACGCGCTGTTCAATCAATACCGGCACAGCTCACATCGGCTGCACGAAAACGACGGGCTTGGTAAATCAACAACTATGGAAACCGCACAGCAAATCCACGGACTGCATGAAAGCTATTGCTTTTAACAGTCCGTGGTACGAATGCCTGTATGGCCCCAGCCTTGTCCACTGTCCCACGTAACGCTTTGCACAGCCTGCTCACACGCAACACGTAATCACCAAGGATTACGTACCACTTGTCAACGCGCTCGCCACTCTCCCAAACGCCCTCGTAAACGAGCTGCGCACTGGCTGTGTAACTGGCTGACTCGAGATTCGCTGACCCCCAGGACCTCACCGATTTCCTTGAGGTTCAGCTCCTCGTCATAGTACAGCGCCAAAACCAGACGTTCACGCTCCGGCAAGTTGGCAATTGCATCTGCCAACGCAGCCTGGAAGCGTTCATCTTCCAGGTCGCGCGACGGCTCAAGCGAACCGCTTGCGCCATCCTCATGCAGTCCTTCATGTTCGCCGTCCTGCAAAAGGTCGTCGAAACTGAAGAGGCGACTGCCCAAGGTATCGTTCAAAATCCCGTAGTAATCATCGAGACTCAATTGGAGTTCGGCCGCAACCTCGTGATCTTTAGCGTCACGGCCTGTTTTTGCTTCAATTGAGCGAATTGCGTCACTGACCATGCGCGTATTGCGGTGAACCGAGCGAGGTGCCCAGTCGCCCTTGCGCACTTCATCGAGCATCGCACCACGGATACGAATCCCGGCGTACGTCTCGAAACTGGCACCCTTGGTGCAATCGTACTTGGTGGAAACTTCCAGCAAGCCGATCATCCCCGCCTGAATCAAGTCTTCGACCTGAACACTGGCAGGCAAGCGCGCCAGTAAATGGTAGGCAATGCGCTTGACCAGCGGAGCATACCGCTCGATCAAATCATATTGCGAGTTTCGGGACGCTTTGCTGTACATCTGATAGCCGCTCGCGGTCATTGAACAGGCCCTGCAGTTGTCTGGTAAACCAGTCGCTCAACGAAGAACTCAAGATGTCCACGTGGGTTGGCAGGCAGCGGCCAGGTATCGACCTTCTGCGCAATGGCCTTGAACGCCAGCGAACATTTAGAGCGTGGGAAAGCTTCGTATACGGCACGTTGTTTCTGTACGGCCTTACGCACACATTCGTCGTAAGGCACTGCGCCGACATACTGCAAAGCGACGTCCAGGAAGCGGTCAGTCACCTTGGTCAACTTGGCGAACAGGTTGCGCCCTTCCTGAGGACTCTGGGCCATATTGGCCAGGACCCGGAAACGGTTCATGCCGTAATCGCGATTGAGCAACTTGATCAGAGCGTAGGCGTCCGTGATGGAAGTGGGCTCATCGCACACCACCAGCAAGACCTCCTGAGCGGCCCGGACAAAGCTGACCACCGACTCGCCAATACCGGCGGCTGTGTCGATGACCAGCACGTCGAGATTGTCGCCAATGTCGCTGAATGCCTGAATCAGACCGGCGTGCTGCGCCGGGCTCAGATGAACCATGCTCTGGGTGCCGGAGGCAGCAGGCACGATTCGAATCCCGCCCGGGCCTTGCAACAACACGTCGCGAAGCTCACAACGACCCTCGATCACATCGGCGAGGGTACGTTTTGGCGTCAGCCCCAGAAGGACGTCGACATTCGCCAGGCCAAGGTCGGCGTCCAGCAGCATGACGCGCCGGCCGAGCTCGGCCAAGGCCAGCGAAAGGTTCACTGACACGTTAGTCTTACCGACGCCACCCTTGCCGCCGGTCACCGCGATCACCTGTACGGGATGCATGCTGCCCATGTTAATTGTTTACCTTGTCTTGCGTAGACCGAAGCCAGATTGCGGGCGACACGCTCAATGAAGAGCAATGCCAGGCAGACCACCGATGCAGGTAACTCTGAATAGTTCGCTTCACTTAACCGACCCGTTTGTTGGGGTTGTGGTAAAGGTCGGCGAACATATCCGCCATGGCCTCTTCGCTTGGCTCTTCTTGCATCTGCACATTGACCGCGCGCGTCACCAATTGGTGCCTGCGCGGAATGTGGAGATCATCAGGAATTCTAGGCCCATCAGTCAGATAGGCCACAGGCAACTCATGACTGATGGCAAGGCTGAGCACTTCCCCCAGGCTGGCAGTTTCGTCCAGCTTGGTCAGGATGCAGCCGGCCAGACCACAGCGTTTGTAGCTGTGATACGCAGCCGTCAGCACTTGTTTCTGGCTGGTGGTTGCCAGTACCAGATAATTACGTGATTTGATCCCGCGCCCCGCCAGACTCTCCAGCTGCATACGCAGAGCCGGATCACTGGCTTGCAGGCCCGCGGTATCAATCAGCACAACACGCTTGCGCAGCAGTGGGTCCAGCGCTTGCGCCAGTGACTGGCCTGGATCGACGTGAGTCACCGGCACGTTGAGGATGCGGCCCAATGTCTTGAGCTGCTCCTGAGCGCCGATACGGAAACTGTCCATGCTGACCAGGGCGATATTCTGTGCGCCGTACTTGAGTACGTAACGCGCTGCCAGCTTGGCCAGCGTGGTGGTCTTGCCCATGCCAGCCGGGCCGACCATGGCAATCACACCGCCTTCTTCAAGCGGCTCGACGTCAGGCACTTCGATCATCCGCGCCAGGTGGGCCAGCAACATGCGCCAGGCCTGACGTGGCTCGTCGATATCAGGGATCATTTCCAGCAGGTCGCGGGACAACGGGCCAGACAAGCCGACACGTTGCAGACGACGCCAAAGATTGGCCTGGGCCGGACGACTGCCCTGCAACTGATTCCACGCCAGGGAGCCGAGCTGGACTTCCAGCAGCTCACGCAGGCCATTCAATTCAAAACGCATCGAGTCGTAACCGCGCTGACCACCCGCTGGCGCAGCCGGAGCAGCCTGCGGCTGTACGGAGGGACGCGGCGGCTCTTCCAGCGTCGGCTCGATGTGGGTATCGGCAGCGCTCAATGGCAAACCGGCAAACAACTGGCGATTGGTCACGCCATCGCTGTCGCTACGGTTATTCAGTTCAGCCTGGGCCGAGACAATGCGCGACTGGGTTTTGCGCAACTCGTCCTCAAGCTCGATGTTAGGTACACGAGGAGCGAGCGCGGACAATTTGTAATCCAGAGCGGCAGTCAGCTCGACGCCACCGGCAATGCGCCGGTTACCGATGATGGCCGCTTCAGCGCCCAGCTCATCACGAACCAGTTTCATGGCTTGACGCATATCGGCGGCGAAAAATCGCTTAACTTGCATGTCTCACTACCTCAGCCGTTAGGCCCGACAGTCGCTACGATGGTTACTTGCTTGTTGTCAGGAATTTCCTGATACGCCAACACGTGCATATTTGGTACAGCCAACCGTCCAAACCGCGACAGCATGGCCCGAACCGGGCCTGCCACCAGCAAAATCACTGGTAAGCCTTGCATCTCTTGACGCTGGGCGGCGTCGATCAGCGAACGCTGAAGTTTTTCCGCCATGCTTGGTTCAAGGAGAACGCCTTCTTCCTGACCCTGACCAGCCTTCTGCAGACTATTGAGCAATATCTGTTCCAACCTTGGCTCCAGCGTGATAACTGGTAGCTCCGGCTCAATGCCTACAATGCTTTGGACGATTGCGCGGCTCAAGCCGACCCGGACTGCAGCCACCAGAGCGGCGGTATCTTGACTCCGTTGAGCGTTGTTGGCGATGGCTTCGGCAATGGTGCGGATGTCCCGCACAGGAACCTGCTCGGACAACAATGCCTGCAACACCTTGAGCAAGGCAGACAACGACAGAATGCCTGGAACCAGCTCTTCAGCCAGCTTGGGCGAGCCTTTGGCCAGCAATTGCATCAATTGCTGCACTTCCTCATGGCCTATCAGCTCATGGGAGTGCTTGTAGAGAATCTGGTTAAGGTGCGTGGCGACAACCGTACTGGCGTCCACCACGGTATAACCCAGCGACTGAGCCTGACTGCGCTGACTGATTTCGATCCAGACGGCTTCCAGACCAAACGCCGGGTCCTTGGCGGTAATACCATTAAGCGTACCGAACACCTGACCCGGGTTGATTGCCAGCTCCCGGTCCGGATAAATCTCCGCCTCTGCCAGCGTCACACCCATAAGCGTCAAACGATAGGCGCTAGGCGCCAGATCCAGGTTGTCGCGAATGTGTACGGTCGGCATCAGGAAGCCCAGCTCTTGAGAGAGCTTCTTGCGCACGCCCTTGATCCGCGCCAGCAGTTGACCACCCTGATTACGGTCTACCAGCGGAATGAGGCGATAGCCCACTTCCAGGCCGATCATGTCGATGGGAGTCACATCATCCCAGCCCAGTTCTTTGGAATCCTGAATACGCGTCGGCGAAGGCAGCATTTCCTGCTGACGCTTGACCTCTTCCAAAGCGACGACCTTGACCTGATTCTCTTTCTTCCACAGCAGGTAGCCGATGCCGCAAGCGACGAGGCCCAGACTGATGAAGGAGAAGTGTGGCATGCCAGGCACGAGGCCCATCACGATCATGATCGCGCCGGACACACCCAGCGCTTTCCAGGAAGTAAACATCTGACGGTTGATCATCTTGCCCATTTCTTCCGAACCGGAAGCACGGGTCACCATGATCGCTGCGGCGGTGGACAAAAGCAGTGATGGCAATTGCGCCACCAAACCGTCACCGATGGTCAGCAAGGTGTATATCTTGCCGGCTTCGGAGAAGGTCATGTTGTGCTGCAGCATGCCAACGAGCATGCCACCAATAAGGTTGATGAAGAGAATCAACAAGCCGGCAATGGCGTCACCACGCACGAACTTGCTGGCACCGTCCATGGAACCGTAGAACTCGGCTTCCTGAGCGACTTCAAGACGGCGACGCTTGGCTTCAGGCTGGTCGATCAGACCGGCGTTCAGGTCGGCGTCGATTGCCATTTGCTTACCGGGCATGGCGTCCAGGGTGAAACGCGCGCTCACCTCGGAGATCCGTCCGGCACCTTTGGTGATTACCACGAAGTTGATGATCATCAGGATGGCGAACACCACGATACCCACAACGTAGTTACCGCCGATGACCACTTCACCAAACGCTTGAATCACTTTACCGGCAGCGGCGTGACCGTCCTGACCGTGAAGCATGACCACGCGGGTCGAAGCCACGTTGAGCGCCAGCCTCAATAAGGTGGCGACCAGCAGGATGGTCGGGAATACCGAGAAGTCGAGTGGACGCAGTGCGTAGACGCAGACCAGCAGAACCACGATGGACAGTGCGATGTTGAACGTGAAGAACACGTCCAGCAGGAACGGCGGGATGGGCAACATCATCATTGCCATCATGACCAACAGCAGCAACGGAACGCCCAGCTGGCCGCGGCCGAGGCCTGCCAGATTGCTGCGTGCGCTACTGATTAACTGAGAGCGTTCCACCGATTATTTACCTGCGCGCTAAATCAAAACTTTGACGCCGATGGCGACCTGATATGACCTATTGCAAGAAGCTTTCCAACTGTGGAATCGGTGATGAAATAGCGGGCGGGGTCTGTAAGAAAGTGTGAGATGGGGGGGGTCATTTAGTGATTTGTGTACATATCCGTTACTGGGTAACGGCGGCTTTATGGTTCCGCCCTTACGGCGGGTCACTTTCGAAAAGCGCGAAAGTAACCAAAGCGCTCATGCCCCACCACTTGGTGCCTCGCCTAGGCTCGGCATGCCCGTAATCCGACCTTGCTGCGTGGGGCCGCCGCCACCGGCCATCCATGGCCTGAGGCGGCTAAACCGGCATCCCTGCCGGTTTGCCCCACGCAGCAAGGTCGGATTTCGGCCGGCGTGGTTTAACGGGGCGCTTAAGATCAAAATCAAAATCAAAAGCAGAACAGATCAAAAGCAGAGCGAGAACGGTGGTATCGCCTCGGACCGGTAGGAGCGAACTTGTTCGCGAGACGTCCCGACAGCCAACCCATTCTTCGCCTGACACACCGCATCGCAGCCTTCGGCAGCTCCTTATCTGTTAGCAATCTGTCAGATTAGGTGCCGAGAGTCGACGTGGACGATCGCTCGCTCCTCGATTTAGCCGATCGTTCTGTAGCAAGGTCTC